>CAILCO010000123.1 GCA_903832735.1 uncultured Sterolibacterium sp. | reverse complement strand
CAGGTGTTTCCTCCCCCGCAGAAGCAACAGCAACAACCAAGTCAAAAGCAAAACCGGGGCAGCGCCGACCAGCTGTAGATGCAGTCACGTGTGCAGCCTAAACTCGGCAGGATTCTGTCTTGACTTCGGGGTCCACTTTATTGATCCATCGAAGATGGCATCCATGATGGCCTCCAAGATGATGAGCGATCTCGATCCAAACAACACAGGCAAAGTTACCAAAGACCAATTCGTGTCGGCTCTCACGGCCAAGGGCGTTTCGTCAAGTGACGCCACTAAGATGTACGACTCGATCGATACTAAGAATACCGGTAGCATTACCAAATCGGACATTGAAACCGCCATTAAAAGTGGCAACCTGAAACCCCCGTCAGGCGGCCCGCAAGGTGGTCCTGGCGGCGCAGGGGGGCCTGCTGGAGCTGGAAAACCGGGTGGAGGGGGCGGCGCGAGCGCATCCGGCTCAAGCACTTCTTCCCAAACCTATGCCGCCGCTGACACCAACCACGATGGCGTGGTTTCTGCCCAGGAAGCCGCTGTCTATTCCATAAGTCACCCTTCAGCTTCGACCACTGAAAGCACTAAAGCCGATCTATCCAATCTGGGCAAAAACGTTAACGAGCTAGCCTGATCACGTTCCCGCCGGGAACCAGTTCATGAGTATGCGCATAAGCAGCGGTATGCCGGGAGGGGCATGGGTGGGGACATGAGTGGCATGATGGGCGGCATGCCTCCTGGCAATGACAGCGGTGGTCTTAAAAAAGACCAACTGGCCTCTTTGTCGAACGACATCGGCTCGTCTGATAGCACGGCGTCGAGTTCGATCAAGAGTCTTATCAATAACTTTGACAAGGTCGATACCAACGGCGATGGCAAGGTCAGCATGAAGGTGGCAATGGCCTACAAGGAAAAGACGGCTTATACCAATTCGGGTTCTTCATCCTCATCGACTTCAACGGCGTCTTCAACTTCGAGCAACGATCTCAACGCCCAGATACTCTGGCAAATCACAAAGCTGATGCAGGCTTACGGCATAGGAAACAATCAGTCCAGTCAGTCTGTTATTGGCAGCCGTCTTTCGACGATTTCGGTTTCTGCGTAAGGAGCTGAAGTTGAATATGGGGCTCAGACGCCCCTTATTCCATTGTCTTCGATGTTACAGAAACAGCGTAGATGGGCGGCTTGCTAACGTTTTTTTACACGCTCCCAACAATACCGGAAAAGTTATCACCAACGACTGGTAAGTGCCAAACATCGGTCGCTCAAACCAAGACCATTATCGAAGTCCGAGTGGCCGGACTTGGCCGTCAGCGGTAATTCCCCTCTACCCCGCCGAGCGGAGGACCGCAGGGCCGGGGCGGCGGGGCGCCTCGGTTGGCAAACCCGTTTGCTTGCTTTCATGCCGCGCGGCAAGAAAGTAAGTCGTCCGCCGGGGCGAGACCCGGCAATGCCCGGGATGCGACCCAGAACTGGTACATCCCTGAGAATGTGTCGGGATGGCGCGACTCGTATTCGGACCAGTTCCCGAGGGAGACTGCGGCCGGGTCGTCCGGATGCTCGCGCTGATAGTCGAAGAGCGTCGTCCGGGACTCGAACTCGAAGCCCAGGAACTCCAACTGCAGGGTCGCGAGCAGCGTCTCGATTTCGCCTAGCGAGTACCTTCGCTCCTGCACGTGGAAGAGCAGATCGCGACAGCCCGACAGGGAATAGAAGTCCAGCGAATCGGCGACGCTGCGGGCGATATCGTCCGCGGGCCGCGCCAGGATCTCGGCACGGGCCGCGCGCATGCCCTCCGCGTCCGCGGCGTAGCCGCGCTCGGCGATCAGCTGCCGGCAGGCCACCACGGAGCGGCGCCCGATCTCGCTATACAGCCCGAGCTTCATCCTGCCGCCGGGATTGAGCCTGCCGGCCAATACGCGCCAACCCTCGGCGGGATCCTGCATGTGATGCAGGACTCCCGAACATTCGATCAGGTCGAAGCGCCGCTCCAGCGCGGCCAGTTCCAGGATGTCGGCCTGGGCGAATTCGACATTCCGCAGGCCAAGCTCCCCGGCCCGTCTGACCGCGTAGGCGAGGCTGGACCGGCTCAGGTCGACGGCGAGAATGCGGCTGTCGGGATTGAGCATGGCGGTGATCGCCACATGTCTGCCGGTCCCGCAGCCGGCAATCAGGATAGTCGGCCGCTCTGGAACCTCTGCCTGCGAGAGCGAGTGCGGAAACAGCGTGCGCAGTCGCAACGCCAGCGGGAAGGCGGTTGCGGTTGACGGGGCGCGCATCCAGCGCGGATAGGGTCGCTGCTCGTACTGCCCCTGGACGGCGCGCGACACCGCGTTGCCGATGACGGTCAGCGCCGGCAATTGGCTGCGGATCCTCGCCTCTTCGGCGGGTTCGCTCACCTGGCGCAGAACCAGCCGCGCCAGCATCTGGCTGGCGGATGCCGGCAGGGCGGCGGCTCCGGACCATTCGTGCAGCGGCCGATAACAGGCAAGCAGCGCCAGGTGGATCTCGTTTGCCGCACCTTCCCGTGCCAGTGACTGGGCCAGTTGCTCCTGCAGCCGCAAGACCAGGCCGGTCTCGTCGCCGCCTTCCGCATGCACATATTCGCTCAGGAAACATTGATGCGCGATCGCGGCCAGGACTTCGCCGGCGAGCGCATCGCCGCCTAGCGATTCCCCTGCCCAGGCGAAAAGCGCCGCGCGGCGAACGCGGCAGATCAGCGCTTCGAAATCCGCCCCGGGGATCAGCGCGTTCTCCAACATCAGGAGGAACACCGGCCGCGCGAGTTGGCGCAAGGTCGCTGCGTCAAACTGCAACGGCCGCGTACCCTCGGCCTCCTCGCCGCGTAACAGCGCCTCGCGAAACCGCGCATCGGCGGCGAGCAGGCTGGCCGCGGTCTGGGCGAGGTAGGCCGGTTCGATTTGCGGCTGCGCGAAGCAGGCAAGGAGTTCCGCCTCGATTTCGGGCGAGTAAACGGCGAACCGGAACTGCGCCAGGACATCGGCCAGCACCTGCCAGGCGCCGGCCATTTCGGGCGCCAGCCGGGTCGCCGCACGGAGATGTTCCAGCGCCGCATCCGGCTGGCCGGCGTCCACCAGCGCCCGCCCCAGGTTGAATCTGGCCATGGCCAGGCCCGGTTCGATGGCCACGGCACGGCGATAGCTCGCCAGGCCGCCCGGGATGTCGCCCTGCGCGCGCTGCGCATTGCCGAGGTTGTTGTGCGCCATGGCATTGTTCGGATTGAGCGCCAGCGCGCGGCGCAACTGGGCGCATGCCTGCTCCACCTGGCCTTGCTCGAGCAGCGTGTAAGCAAGGTTGTTGTGCATCGAGTCGTCGCCGGGATTGAGGGCCAGTGCCCGCTCGAATTCGTTAACCGCTTCGGCGAAATGTCCGCTGCGCTGCAGAACGATGGCGAGATAGTTGCGGGCCGGTGCGGAATCGCCGTTCGCGCAGATGGCGCGCCGCAGCGCCGCTTCCGCCTCGGCCAGTTCATCGTATTGCAGCAGCACGATGCCCAGGTTGCGCCAGTAGGGTTCGAAGTCAGGAGCCAGTTCGACCGAGCGGCGCAGCGCCGCGCGGCAGTCGTCGCGGCGGCCCGCATGAAACAGGCACATGCCGAGAAAATGCACCGCCTCGGCGTTGGCCGGTTCGCCGGCGACTATCCGCCGGTAGATCTGCTCGGCCTGATCGAGTTGTCCGCCCTGGAGTAGCCGCGAGGCCAGCGCCAGCGCTGCCGCAGTCGAGCCGGGGCTATCTGCGCTTAGGCCCTGCGCGGCCGCCGCGCCGCAACAGTGCTTGTGCTTCCTGCCGCTGCCGCAGGGGCAGGGTTCGTTGCGCCGGACGGCCATTGCCTATGCCGACCGGGGTGACGTGGGCGGCGCCAGCTGGAACCTGCGCGCGATCAGCAGAACGGCGATGGCGGCCAGCGCGCACATGAAGCTGGCCGCGAGAAAAGCATCGGTGTAATTGCCGAGCAGGGTCCGGACCGTGCCGCTGCCGAATGCCGCGAAGCCCGCACCCAACTGGTGGCCGACGAAGATCCAGCCGAAGATCACCGCGGCATCGCGCTTGCCGAAGATGTCGGTGGTGATGCGCAAGGTCGGCGGCACGGTGGCGAGCCAGTCCAGTCCGTAAAATAGGCCAAACAGGCTAAGTCCCCAGAAGCTCAGGTCCGAGTAGGGCAGGTAGAGCAGGGACAGGCCGCGCAGGCAGTAATACCAGAACAGCAGCCAGCGGCAATCGTAGCGGTCGGAGAGCCATCCCGAGAGCGTCGTGCCGAACAGGTTGCATATTCCCATCATCGCCAGGATTCCGGCGGCGCGCACTTCGGGGATGCCGCCGTCGAAACAGAAAGCGATGAAATGGGTGCCGATCAGACCATTGGTGGATAGGCCGCAGACGAAGAAGCTGCCGAACAGGAGCCAGAAGTCCCGTACCCCGGCGGCGCGCTTCAGCGCCTGCCAGGCGATGACCAGGGGATTATTGGTGCCCGCAGCGGCGCCGGGGTCGGCTCCAGTGGTGGGTATGGCGCCATAGGTGGTCAGTCCAAGCTGCTCGGGCCGCTCGACCATGAGCCAGGCGAACAGCGGAATAAGCAACGCGAGAAAGCCGACCAGGGTCCAGGAAAGGATTTTCCAGCTCGCCGTTTCGGCGATCCAGCCGAGCAGCGGCAGGAACACCAGCTGGCCCATCGCCGTGCTGGCGGCGAGCACGCCCATCATCAAGCCGCGGCGCGCGGTGAACCAGCGGTTCACCACAGTCGCCGCGAACACCGTCGAGATCACGCCCGCGCCCAGACCGACCATCAGTCCCCAGGTCAGCATCAGTTGCCAGGGCCGGCCGATCAATGTTGACAGCATCAGCGCCAGCGCCAGCAGCGTGAGTGCCGTGAGCACCGGGCGTCTGATGCCGAAGCGCTGCATCGCCGCGCCGGCAAACGGACCCATCAAGCCGAACAAGACCAGGTTGACGGCGATCGCCGAGGAAATGGTCGAGCGGTCCCAGCCGAAGGCCTTCTCCAGAGGAACGATCAGCACCCCGGGCGTGGCGCGCACGCCGGCCACGCACATCAGCACGAGAAATGCCACGGCCGCGACGATCCAGCCGTAGTGCAGGCGCCCGGCAACGGACCGGGCCAGGATATTGGTTTTCTGCTCAGTCATATGGACCCTAATTCAATCCCAGAAGAATTGCGAAAATTCCGCCAGGGGTACGCGTTCCGCGACCAGGCGATTGACCTCCGCCTGCGCGTCGGCAAAGCCGAGCGCCATGCCGCAGACCAGCACTTCTTCTGCGCCTAGTCCGAGATGGCGGGCGACGATTTTGTGGAACTTGGCGAATGCCTGCAGCCCGCAGGTGGCCAGGCCCATCCCCTGCGCCGCGAGCATGAAGGTTTGCATGAAGCCGCCCAGATCGATCCAGGCGGCCTGGCCCTGGTCGCGATCGAGGCTGAAGAACAGCCCGACGGGCGCGTCGAAGAACAGGTAATTACGCGCCAGCTGGCGCGACATCCCTTCCTTGTCGCCCCTGGCGATGCCGACCCGGGCATAGAGTTCGAAGCCGAGCTTGCGCCGTCGCGCCAGGTAGGGTTCCCGCCAGGCCAGGGGATAGTACTGATAAGGCTCGCTATGCGGCGCGCCGGCGAAATGAGCGGCGACGATTTCGTCGCTGAGCTTTTGCCGCATCGTTCCGTGGACCACGCGGACCTTCCACGGCTGGGTATTGCTGCCGCTGGGCGCGCGACCGGCCCACTCCAGCAGCCGTTCGACCGTTGCCCGCGGCACCTCGGTCGGGAGAAAGGCGCGGCAACTGCGGCGACCGAAAATCGCCGCATCGACGCTCTGCGCCGCTGCCTCTTCGGGGATTGCTGAGTGTGTTGCGTCCATGAGCCGGATCAGGAAGGCTGGCGCAGCCCGTCCACGAACATCGTCACCGATTCCATCGGCAACGGCAGCCAGGTCTCGTTGTCGGTCAGGGGCAGGGTGGCGATCAGGGCAACGCGGTCGTCGGGCGAAGTCAATTCATTGAAATCCACCGCCACGTCCTGGTCCTTCAGGTGGGCGACGGCGAACGGCGCCTGGCGGACGATGTAGGAGAGTTCGGTCGAGCGGTGGGCGAACAGGCAGTCGCCGTTCGAGAGCATGAAGTTGAACGGCCCGTGCGGCCTGACCTCGGCCGCGAATTCCTCCAGCGCCGCGCACAGCGCGCTTCGCCCGGGCTCGCCCTGGGGAAAGCGCTGGCGCAGGGTTTGCAGCAGGTGACAGAAGGCCAGCTCGGAGTCGGTCTGCCCAACCGGCAGGAAGCCGCCGTGGAGCGCCGGCGCGTAATCATCGAGCTTGCCGTTGTGCGCGAAGATCCAGTAGCGGCCCCACAGTTCGCGCATGAAGGGGTGGGTGTTCTCGAGCCCGACCGCGCCGTGGGTGGCTTTGCGGATATGGGCGATGACATTCGTCGAGCGGATCGGATAATTCCGGACCAGTTCGGCCACCGGCGATTCCCAGGAGGGCTGGGGGTCGAGAAAAACGCGTACGCCGCGCCCCTCGAAAAAGGCGATGCCCCAGCCGTCGCGATGCACGTCGGTGGCACCGCCGCGCGCCTGGAAGCCGGTGAAGGAAAAGCAGATGTCGGTGGGGACGTTGCAGTTCATCCCCAGCAGTTCGCACATCTCTTCATCTCCCCATCGCGCAAAGCCGCATTATCCGACAGCGGCTCCGGGCGGGGGAAAAAAATGTTGGACTTTCCCCCCAGCCCCCTTTCCAAGAAAGGGGGTGAGCTTGGCTCGCAGGGCGCTCGCAGGTTATGGCTGCTTCGTCTTGGGGCGGCCCGGCGACGAAGCTACACCTCGCTGATGCGCGTCCCGGCGACGCAACTACACCTTGTCCAGCGCCTGCCCGATGTCGGCGAGGATGTCGTCGATGTGCTCGATGCCGATCGACAGGCGTACGGTGTCCAGGGTCACGCCGGCCTTGGCCAGTTCCTCGGCCGAGAGCTGGCGATGGGTGGTGCTGGCCGGGTGGCAAGCGAGCGATTTGGCGTCGCCGATATTGACCAGACGGGTGATCAGCCCCAGCGCATCCTGGAAGCGTGCGCCGCCTTCCAGGCCGCCCGCGACGCCGAAGGTGAGAATGCCAGAGGGGCGTCCGCCGAGATATTTCTGCGCCAGCGCGTGGTCGGTGTGGCCGGGCAGTCCGGCGTAATTGACCCATTTCACCTTGGCGTGATTCTTGAGGTAGTGCGCGACCTTGAGCGTATTGTCGACAATGCGCTCCATGCGCAGCGCCAGCGTCTCGATCCCCTGCAGGATCAGGAAGGCGTTGAACGGCGAAATCGCCGCACCGGTGTTGCGCAGCGGCACCACCCGGGCGCGGCCGATGTAAGCCGCGGCTCCGAGCGCTTCGGTGTACACGACGCCATGATAGGAAACGTCAGGTTCGTTGAGGCGGCGAAATCTTTCCTTGTGTTCGGCCCAGGGGAACTTGCCGGAATCGACGATGGCGCCGCCCAGGCTGTTGCCGTGGCCGCCGAGATATTTGGTCAGCGAATGCACCACGATGTCGGCGCCGAATTCTATCGGCCGCAGCAGGTAGGGCGTCGCCACGGTGTTATCGACGATCAGCGGCACGCCGTGTGCGTGGGCGATGGCGGCGAGCTTCTCGATGTCGGTGATGTTGCCCAGCGGATTGCCGATCGACTCGACGTAGATCGCCTTGGTCCTGGCGTCGATCAGTTTGCCGAAGGCTTCCGGATCGCGATAATCGGCGAAGCGCACCTCGATGCCGAATTGCGGAAAGGTGTGGGCGAACAGGTTGTAGGTGCCGCCGTAGAGGGTCGCCGCCGAGATGATGTTGTCGCCGGCTTCGGCGATGGTCTGGATCGCGTAGGTGATCGCCGCCTGTCCGGAAGCCACGGCCAGCGCGGCGATGCCGCCTTCCAGCGCGGCGACGCGCTGCTCCAGCACGTTCTGGGTCGGATTCATGATGCGCGTGTAGATGTTGCCCGGCACCTTCAGGTCGAACAGGTCGGCGCCGTGCTGGGTATCGTCGAAGGCGTAGGAGACGGTCTGGTAGATCGGCACCGCCACCGCCTTGGTGGTCGGATCGGGACTATAGCCGGCATGGACGGCGAGGGTTTCGAGTTTCATGGCTGCACCTGGGCGGACAAGTTGGAGGAGCCGGATCGCAAGGCGAAACGGCCAGCGCCGACAAGTATAACGAAATGATCCGGAGCGGCGAAAGGAGGAATTTGCATATCGATATATCTGCTTCGCCGGGCGACCCTGTTCTGCTTGCATTCAGCCTGCAGTATCATCACGCCAACATTGAAGAGGTCGCTCATGTCAGGCACCTGGGGTTGTCCCCACGAAGTGAACAACACCTGCAGCAGGGTGAACAACCTGCCCTGCGATCCCGGCATGAAGGGCTGCGTTCTTGCCGGACGTTACATTTTCTTCGGCAATGAAGAGAAGAATGCGCGCCTCAGAAACAAGCGTGCGCTTGAGCAAAATTGCGCAGATGATCCGACGCCGGATCAGAACACACCTTAACGCTTGGGTAAGAGCCTGCGGTATGTACAGCCGTTTTTTCATCAACGGGGTGCGCTTGTGGTTGCAGCTTCATAAGTTTAGACTGCAAATACCTGTTGGTTGGACAGGATCCTTTCCATGAATAGAAATGGAGGTTTGCGATGTCAGACAGCATTTACAAGATCATCGAGGTGGTCGGCACCAGTGATACCTCGTGGGAACAGGCTGCGAAGAACGCCGTGACCGCCGCCGGCATGAGCGTGCGCGATCTGCGCGTCGCCGAAATCACCAAGCTAGACATGACTCTAAGCGACACCGGCGCTGTTACTTTCAGGGCGCGCGTGAGCCTTTCCTTCCGCTACGAAACGCCGACGAAACCAAAGACCAAGACCAAAACCAAGTAGCCCAGGCCATCTTGGTTTTCTGCTGGCTGCGGATAGCAGCCAGCAGATCGTGCGCGTAGTTGCCCGAAGGACAACCCAGGGCACTTGTGCCACGGAGCAGGTGCTAGTGCAGTAGCGGATGATCTTCCGGCAGCTGCTTGGCATACCAAATGGCAATCTTGTGCCGCAAACTCTTCTCGGCAACCTGGTCCTCGGGCAGAGCCTGAATCACCTTGTCGTAGACGAGCAATCGATAGATGTACAAGAGCTTTTCGCTGGCCGAGTCTGTCGCTTCAAACTCGACAACGCCCCTGCCTTCGGCGTACTTCACCCCAGCGACCAATGCGGCTTTGAACACTTCGTGTTCGCGCTTCAGTTTCTTCATCGCCACCTCAGCTTAGCTACGCTAGCGTCGAATGACGCCGAGCCAACAATGATGTCATGCGCAAGTCTAGCGCCGTGGCGTCGGCGCCGCACTACCGGCAATCCTGTATTCAGACACGCCCAGTTTGATTGGTCTCGAGGGTTCCGGGCGCGATACCCCATGAGGAAGGGATTTGAACGCGGATGCCCTCTAGTGTGATGCCATGAAACTTGCCGGCTAAAACATGATCAAAAATGTCTGCCATTAAGAGAGGAGACCAATTATGGCACTCAAGTCCGAACGTAAAATGACATCGAACAGGCAACTGCTGGTGATGGTCGCCACCCGCAAGGGGGCATGGTTCTATCGCGGCGTTGATCAACGCAAGAACTGGCGAACCGACGGACCGCATTTTCTCGGCCACATCATCAACCACGTGGTGCTTGACCCGCGCAATCGATGCACCTTGCTCGCGGCGGCGAAGACCGGCCACCTCGGGCCGACCGTCTTCCGCTCGACGGACTTCGGGCAAAGCTGGAAGGAAGCCGTAAAACCGCCGGCGTTCGCCAGCGCCATCGGCGGCGCCATCGGTGGCGCCATCGGTGGCTCTACCGGGCGGGCCGTCGATCACACCTTCATGCTGGCACCGGGCCATCCCGACGAACCGCACATCTGGTTCGCCGGCACTTCGCCGCAAGGGCTGTTCCGCTCTACCGACGACGGCGTCAGTTGGGCGCCATTCTCCAACATCAACGACGACCCGCAATACCGCAAGTGGATGGGCACCGCTCAGGATGGCACGCCGGATGGACCGAAGCTGCATTCGATCATCGTCGATCCGCGCGATCCCACCCACCTCTACCTCGCGATGTCGGGTGGGGGTGTGTACGAATCGGTCGACGGTGGCCGGACGTTCAGGCTCATTATCGATGGCCTCGATGTCGTCGAGGGTTTCGACAAGAACGACCCCACCTTCCACGATCCGCACTGCGTGCGGCTCTGCCCCGGCAATCCGGATCGCCTATACCAGCAGAACCACTGCGGCATTTATCGCCTCGACCGTCCCTCGACACAATGGCGGCGCATTGGCCTGAGCATGCCCAAGGCCGTCGGCGACATCGGCTTTCCGATGGTGGTACACCCGCGCGACGCGGAGACCGCCTGGGTATTTCCCATGGACGGCACCAGCGTGTGGCCGCGCACCAGCCCGGACGGTAAGCCGGCGGTCTATGCGACACGCGACGGTGGCGCATCCTGGCAACGGCTGGCGGGCGGCCTGCCCACCGGCCAAGCATGGTGGACTGTCAAGCGCCAAGCAATGACTGCGGACCAGATGGATCCGGTGGGTCTGTACTTCGGCACCACCAGTGGCGAGTTGTGGCTGAGCCGCGACGAAGGCGCCCGCTGGGATTGCATCGCGCAGCATCTGCCGGAGATTTATGCTGTGGAAGTGGCTGAGCTGGCGAGCGACCCGAGCGCATGAAGGTCCTGATCCCCAGCGCGCTACGCTCCTACACCGAGGCGGCGCAGGCAGATGCCGACGGGGCCACGCTCGGCGCCGTCCTCGTCGATCTTGATCGGCTGTACCCGGGCATCCGTTTCCGCATGATCGACGAACAGAACCGGATACGTGCCCACATCCGGTTCTTCATCAACGGCACGCAGGTCCGCGACTTTGCCCTGCCGCTGAGCCCGACCGACGAGCTGGTCATCGTCCAGGCGCTCAGCGGCGGCTAGGGTACGCGACGGACAATCAGCGGTAGATGCCTACGGCCAACCACCTTGCGTCGAGAATGGAGACTGGCATGAAGATGACTCGAAGGATACTCGGGGCGATGACGGCGCCGATCTGCCCAAGGCGCAGATCGAGTTCATGGCGCACGCACAGATGCCGATAGGTGCGTTCGCGTCCTTGCCAGCAAACTCTTGAGTTCATCCAACTGCCACGCGAATTCCGCTTCAAAGGCTTCGCGCTGAGTCACCGCTCCGTATCCACCGCCAGCGTAAACTAGTGCGTAAGCGGCATAGCTTGCAGCTTGAAGTGCCTTGCCATTAATTGCCTGCGCCACAGCGTAACTTGCTGAAACAGCTGCGTGGCCACACCCATCGATAGATTTAGAGCCAGGATGCTGATTGGCAAGTCGGTCGGCATCCTGCTGCGAACGGGCGAAAGTTACACTATCTACTCTGCCGGCGAGGTATTCTCCAAACACACGCAAACATTCGATTACCTCAGGCTCCTCGAGTAGGTGCCGTATTCGCATGGCGCAAGCGTAGCCAAAGGTCAGTCGAAGTTCTGCATGTTCTGAGCTCGACAGCCCTATTTCGGTGGCAAACTGTTCAAGAGAATGGTTCATGTTCATCTTCCAGATGACTGAGGGCGCTTCAATTGAAAGTGGGCTGTCGGTTTCAGGAGCAAATTCTAAGGGAAATATTGATCAGGTCAGGCGCTATTCGTCGGCATCCACCCGCTAGGTACCTGAACAGAACCGGTTTCGCTGCCCATGGATCCCATCCTCAGTTACCACGAACGCTCCAAACATCATCTGGAGCGCTATGCCCCAGGCCCAGGCGAACTGGACTGGGCTTCGCAACCTGATCCTTTTCGCTCGTACCCGGGCACGCCGGAACTGGAACTACCTCTCCTGACCAGGGAATTGTCGGTCAGTTGGGACGAGTTGTGCTCGTCCGGCCAGCTGCGGCAACAGGCATTGAATGTCGATGCGCTAGCCTGCCTGCTGCAACTGTCCCTTGGACTGTCGGCCTGGAAGTCCTATGGGGGCAGCCGCTGGGCGTTGCGCTGCAACCCTTCAAGCGGCAATCTGCACCCCACCGAGGGCTACCTGATTTGTCCTGACCTGCCGGGAGTACCCGCCGGCGTCCATCATTACCGGCCGGAGCGGCATTGCCTCGAACAGCGCGCCGCAGCGCCGTTTTCCTGGCCGGACGGGGTTCTCCTGGCATTGACCGGCATCCACTGGCGCGAGGCCTGGAAGTACGGCATGCGAGCCTTTCGCTATTGCCAGCACGACTGTGGCCACGCCCTGGCAGCGCTGTCCTACGCCGCCGCCGCCCTGGGTTGGCAAGTACGCCTGCTTAGCGCATGGGGTGACGCCGAAATCGCCGCCATCACCGGTGTCGATCGAACGGCGGAATTCCCCGCCGCAGAGCCTGAAGTTCCCGAGGCGCTGGTCTGGATCGGTCGCGGCACGGCACCGGCTGCAACCGAGGTGCTCGCGCAAATGAAGGGTGCAGTGTGGTCAGGAAGTGCCAATACGCTGAGCCAACAGCATCGTGACTGGCCGGACATCCCTGCAGTCGCGGCTGCCACCCGCAAGCCCACGGGTAAGGTCATGGCGGCCGATGCGCAGCAAGCGCTCCCGGATCTGGTACCGACATCGCGCCTGAGTGTCAGCGAACTGATCCGTGGGCGCCGTTCCGCCCAGGCTTTTGACGCTGTCACCGCCATCAGCGCACAGTGCTTCTATCGCCTGCTCGATGCCTTATTGCCACGCGCTGACCTGCCTCCCTGGGCGATGATGAACGTAGAGCCCTGCGTTCATCCAGTCCTGTTCGTGCATCGTGTGGAGGGCTTGGAACCGGGCCTCTATTGCCTGCCGCGCTGCGCGAACGCATTCATCGAACTGCGCAGCGCGATGCGCCCGGACTGGCTCTGGGCCAGCGTCCCCGGCTGTCCCGATCATCTGCCATTGTTCCTGCTCGCCCCATTGGATGTTAAGCAGTTTGCCGTCACGACTTCCTGCCACCAGGATATTGCCGGCGACTCGGCTTTCGCGTTGGCCATGCTGGCACGCTTTGATGGCATCGGCCAGGCAGAGCCCTGGCTCTATCGTCAGCGCTTTTGGGAAGCGGGCATGCTCGGGCAAGTGCTTTACCTCGAAGCTGAAGCGGCCGGCGTTCAGGGTACCGGCATTGGCTGCTATTTTGACGATGAGGTGCATCGTGCGCTGGAATTGGATACCCAGCGCTTTCAGGATATCTATCATTTCACGGTCGGCAAAGCCCTGGTTGATGCGCGGTTGGGACACGAACCTGCGTACGCAAATCTTGAAGCCGGCGTGGGACGGCGGGAAATACTTGGCGCCGATCTCACCGGAAAGGGAACCTGATGATCTACTCCATAGCCAGTTTTTGTCCTCCTTCGATGAAAGCGATCTTCATTGTTTTT
>CAILCO010000122.1 GCA_903832735.1 uncultured Sterolibacterium sp. | reverse complement strand
TACCTTCCCGCGCCTGGCCGAACGACTGGCCAACGGCGGCGGCGAACTCTCCGGCGGCGAGCAGCAGATGCTCACCATCGGCCGCGCGCTGATGACCAATCCGGACCTCCTGATCCTCGACGAGGCGACCGAGGGTCTGGCTCCGCTGATCGCCCGCGACATCTGGTCGATCATCCGCAACATCCGCAATTCCGGCATCGCCACGGTCATCGTCGACAAGAACTACGGCGCCGTGATCGACCTGGCCGATCGTTGCATGGTGATGGTCAAGGGCCGGGCGGTGTTCGACGACGCCGCGGAAAAACTCACCGGCGACGTGGTACAGAAGTACCTCGGCGTGTGACGCGCTGACGCTATTGCCATGATGCTGCCATTGACTCGTTTCGTTCGCGCCGGTGGGCATCAACTCGAATGCCTGCTCTATCCTGCGCATCAGGAAAATCGCCCGGCGCTGGTGTTCCTCCACGAGGGCCTGGGCAGCGTCGCGATGTGGCGCGACTTCCCGGCCCGCGTCGCCCATGCCACCGGCTGCCAAACGCTGGTCTATTCGCGCTACGGCTACGGCCAGTCGGACTCGCTGACCGCGCCGCGCGAGACCGGCTACATGCATCGCGAGGCGGAGCAGACCTTGCCCGAACTGCTCGCGGCGCTGGAGCTGGACAGGCCGGTGCTGATCGGCCACAGCGACGGCGCTTCGATCGCCCTGATCCATGCCGGCAGCGCGGGCTGCGGGCTATGCCGGCCGGTGGCCGGGGTGATCGCCCTGGCGCCGCATGTCTTCGTCGAGGACATCTCGATCCGCAGCATCGAAGCAGCCAAAGTGACTTACACCACGAGCGACATGGCGCAGAAACTGGCGCGCTACCACCGCGACGCCGAAAGTACCTTCTGGGGCTGGAACGACATCTGGTTATCGCCGGAATTTCGCGCCTGGAACATCGAGACCTATCTGCCGCGGATAACTTGCCCGCTGCTGGCGATCCAGGGTGTGGACGACGAATACGGCACCACCCGGCAGCTCGACGCCATCGTTGCCGCGACGGGCGACGCCGATCTGCTCCTGCTCGCCGACTGTCGCCACTCGGCGCACAAGGATCAGCCGGAGGCGGTGCTCAAGGCAATCTTGGAATTTCTCGACGCGCTGCCGGCGGCAACCTGAATTCGCCGGACGGCAGGGAATGGATGCTGGTAATCCTGACGACGCGGGCACCAGTGATCAGCGGCGCGGGCCTGAGCAAAGGCTTCGCGGTGAAGCGCACCCGCGCGCCGTCGATCTGGTAGTTGCGTTGGAGATTGGTCGGCTCGAAGATGATGCCGCTGTCGGCGACCAGCGCGTACTTTCCCGGGGCGCTGCCGAGGAATTGCACGGTGGCGCGCGCCTTCACTTCCGGCTTGAAATGAAATGCGCCCGAAGCCGGCGGCGCGAGCAGCGCCGCCGTGAGAGATAGAAGCAGGCAAGGCCAGCGGTAGGACATGAGCATCTCCGGTAACTGCGCTCATTGTACATGACATGGAGATAATCAGCTGTCCAGGTGCGACCTCTTGCGCGCGGCCTTCAACTGGCCGCGCTTGTTCTTGCTGTCCAGACGCTGCTTTTGCGAGCTGCGCGTCGGTCGGGTCGGCCGGCGCTTCTTCGGCAATATCGCGACGCTTCGGATCAGGTCGCGGAGCCGGTCCAGGGCCTGGCCGCAGTTCTGCTCCTGGCTGCGAAATTCCTGGGCCTTGATCACCACCACGCCCTGCCGGGTGATGCGTTGGTCGCTAAGGGCGAGCAGCCTTTCCTTGATCTCGTCGGGCAGTGATGAGGCCTGGATGTCGAAGCGCAGGTGGATGGCCGAGGAGACCTTGTTCACATTCTGGCCGCCCGCCCCCTGGGCGCGAACCGCCTTGATCTCGATCTCGGCGAGTGGGACGGCGAGCCGGCCGGTGATTTCCAGCATCGTCTTACTCGGGGTCGATTTCGAAGGCGACGAGAAAGCGCGAAACCAGGTTGTATGCGGCGATCACGCCGACCAGTTCGACCAGTTGGCTGTCGTCGGGCAGCACGGCGCGGACGGCGGCAAATGTCGCGTCGCTGACCTTCACCTGCAAGCTCATCTCCCGGGTCAGGCGCAGCACCGCGCGCTCGACGCCGTCGAAGGGCGCATCGAGCAGCGATTCCTCCGCGGCCAGCGCCGCGCCCAGCGCCGCCACCTGCGCATCGTTGCCGCCCGCCTTCTTGAATTCCGGCACATGCTGGCTGAATTCGTAATCCGCGTTGTTCAGGATCGCCACGGCGCAGATCGCCAGTTCGCGCAGCCTGGGCGATAAGGCCAGTTCGTTCCTGACCGCGCCGAGCAAGGCATTCCAGCCCTTGGCGAAACGCGGGCTGTAGAGCAGCATGCGGTCGAGATCGAGCAGGGTGCCGCCGCGCCGGGCGCGGATCGGGTCGACGATATCCCTGGGCTCGGAAATATTCTTGTCCTTGAACGGGATACGCGGCATGGTGCGGAGTCCTAGGGCGTGTTCTCAATTGATCGGCAGTGTACTTCACGGGGCTTGCCTTGTCCGCTGCCGGGCATCTACACTTCATGCCCTTCGACAACTGAGCATGCCTTTATGTCCCTACAGCCTACCGCGGCGCTAGCCCGCTTCGTTCAACAATCGCAGTCCGGGCGGCTGCCGCCCAGGCTCGTCCATGAAGCCAAGCGGGCCGTCCTGAACTGGTTCGGTTGCGCCATCGGCGCGTCCCGCCACGACACCGTCAGTCGCGCCATCGCGGCGCTGTCGCCGTTCTTCGGCCAGCCCCAGGCGACCGTGCTGGGCCGACCCGAGCGGCCGGACATGCTGCACGCCGCGCTGATGAACGGCATCACCTCGCATACCTTCGATTTCGACGATACCCACCTGAAGACGGTCATCCATCCGGCCGGGCCGGTGGCCTCCGCCCTCATGGCGCTGGCCGAATACCACCCGGGCCCGATCAGCGGCCTGGAATTCCTCCACGCCTTCATCCTCGGCGTCGAGGTCGAATGCCGCATCGGCAACGCCGTGTATCCCTCGCATTACGATGTCGGCTGGCATATCACCGGCACCGCCGGCGTGTTCGGCGCGGCTGCGGCCGCCGGCAAGCTGCTCGGCTTAAGCGAGCGGCAGTTGGTCTGGGCGCTGGGCATCGCCGCGACCCAGTCGTGCGGCCTGCGGGAGATGTTCGGCTCGATGTGCAAACCGCTGCATCCGGGTCTGGCGGCCAAGAACGGCCTGTCTGCGGCGCTGCTCGCGGCGCAGGATTTCACCAGCTCGGAGCAGGGCATCGAAGGCAAACGGGGTTTCGCCAACGTCCTGGCGACGGCGCGCGACTTCGGCCAGATCACCGAAGGCTTGGGCGAGACCTGGGAACTGCTGGAGAACACCTATAAGCCTTTCGCCTGCGGCATCGTCATCCATCCGGTCATCGACGCCTGCATACAGTTGCGTGCGCAACATCCGCTTAGTCCCGCCAGGATCAGGGAAGTTCGCCTGCGCGTGCATCCGCTGGTGCTCGAACTGACCGGCAAGACCGCGCCGCGCGTCGGCCTGGAAGGCAAGTTCAGCGTCTTCCACAGCGCGGCGGTGGCGATCATCGATGGCGCCGGCGGCGAGGAGCAATACGCCGACGGGAAGGTCGCCGACGCCGAGGTGATCGCGCTGCGCGACAAGGTCAGTGCGCTGGTCGATCCGTCGATCAAGGAAGATGCGGCGCATGTCGAGATCGTCCTCGACGACGGCAGCGTCCTGACCAAGCACGTCGAACATGCCATCGGCAGCCTCGCCCGGCCGATGTCTGATGCCGACCTCGAAGAGAAGTTTTCCCGGCTCTGCGCGCCGCATCTGCCGGCGTCGCACGTCAAGGAACTGAGCGCGGCCATCTGGGCGCTCGACAGCCGCGCCGAGGTCGCGGAGCTGGCCGCACTGAGCGTGCCGGGCTGAGCGGATCCACCACCGAAATCATTTCAGGAAGGAACGATAAAATGAAATCCATACTCCTCGCGGCGCTCTTGCTTTGCGCTTCCAGCGCCTGGTCGCAACAGCCTATCGTCATCAAGTTCAGCCATGTCGTCGCGGCGAACACGCCGAAGGGACAGGCGGCGGAGCGCTTCAAGCAGCTGGTCGACGAGCGCAGCGGCGGCCGGGTGAAGGTCGAGGTCTATGCCAACAGCCAGCTCTACAAGGACAAGGAGGAGCTCGAGGCGCTGCAGATCGGCGCGGTCCAGATGCTCGCGCCGTCGATCTCGAAGTTCGGCCCGCTCGGCCTCAATGCCTTCGAGGTTCTCGATCTTCCCTATATCTTCGCCAATCGCACGGTCCTGCGCCGGGTCATCGACGGCGACGTCGGGCAGCGCCTGATGAAACTCCTCGAACCCAAGGGCATGATCGGCCTGGCATACTGGGACAACGGCTTCAAGCAGATGAGCGCCAATAAGCCGCTGCATCTGCCGGCCGACTTCAAGGGCTTGAAGATGCGCATCAAGTCTTCGAAGGTGCTCGATGCGCAGATGCGCGCGCTCGGCGCCTTGCCCCAGGTGCTGGCTTTCTCCGAGGTGTATCAGGCGCTGCAGACCGGCGTCGTCGATGGCGCCGAGAATTCCTCGCCGAATTTGCTGACGCAAAAGTTCTACGAGGTGCAGAAATACGTTGCGCTTTCGAACCACGGCTATGACGGGTACGCGGTCATCGTGAACAAGAAGTTCTGGGAAGGCCTGCCGGCGGATCTCCGCGCCATCATGGAGAAAGCCATGAAGGAAGCGAGCGATTATGAAAATGCCCAGTCCCTGATCGAGAACGAGGAGGCCATCGAGAAGATCCGGGCCTCCGGCAAGACCCAGGTGTATTCGCTCACGGCAGCCGAGACGGCGGCCTGGCGCCGCGCCTTGCTGCCGGTGCACAAGAGCATGGAGAGCCGGATTGGCAAGGAATGGATCGAGGCGATCTACAAGGAATCAGCCGCAGCAGGTTACAAATTTTAATTTCGGGAAGCGATCATGAAAATTGTCATTCCGGATGATTACCAGGACGCCGCAAGGCAGACGGGCAGCTTCGGACGCTTGTCCGGACATGAGGTCGTGATCCATCACGACACGCTGAAGACGCTGCCGGAACTGGCCGAGCGCTTTGCCGGGGCCGAGGCGCTGCTCTTGATCCGCGAGCGGACCCCGATCAATGAGGAATTGTTGAACCTTCTGCCGGATCTGCGCTTGATCAGCCAGACCGGCCAGGGCGTCGGCCACATCGATCTGGCCGCCTGCTCGCGTCGCGGCATCGTGGTCTGCGGTGCGGGCAGCGGGACGCTGGCCACCGCCGAGTTCGCCTGGACCATGATCATGGCCTCGCGGCGCCATCTCGCGCTCGAAGCGCAGATGCTCAGGGCCGGGCGCTGGCAGACTTCCATCGGCACGGTGCTGAAAGGCCGTACCCTGGGGATCTACGGCTACGGCAAGATCGGCAAGCTGGTCGCCGGTTTCGCCGACGCCTTCGGCATGAAGGTGGTCACCGGCGGCGGACGGGCCGCGACCGCCGAGCGCGCCGAGAAGGATGGCCGTCCGTACATTGCCGAGCAGAGCCGCTTCTTCGAGATCTGCGATGTCATCTCGGTCCATCTGCGCCTGCTGGCCGCCACGCGCGGCGTGATCACCGGGGCGGATCTGGCGCGCATGAAGGCCGATGCGCTGTTCGTGAACACCAGTCGCGCCGAACTGGTCGAACCCGGCGCCCTGGTTCGTGCCTTGAAGTCGGGCCGGCCCGGCTATGCCGCCGTCGATGTCTATGAGGATGAACCGGTAGCCACCGATCATCCGCTGCTGGCCATGGACAATGTGCTGTGCACGCCGCACCTGGGCTATGTGGAGAAGGATACCTACGAGTTGTTTTTCGGCGCCGCCATCGAACAGATCGAGGCCTTTGCCGCGGGCCGGCCGATCAATGTGCTCAATCCGCCATCGAGGTGAATTGTGAAGCCTGGTCATTCCCGCGCAGGCGGGAATCCAGGATGGCCCGTTAAAGCACTTTCTTCGTCGCCTTCTTGCCGGGTTTCTTGCCGGCCTTCTTCTTGCCGCTGACGGCTTTATTCGCTGCCTTGCCAGCGGACTTCTTGCCCAGGGATTTCTTCTTGCCCTTGACCGGCGCTTCATTGGGCAGTTCGCGCGGCGTCAGCGGCAGATTGACGGCGTTGAGGTTGGCGCTGGCCTGGCTGCCTTTGCCTGGCACCAGGAGCGTCGTGCCCGGAGTGATGCGGGTGCGCCGGGTGATGCCGTTGATCTGCTTCAGACTGGCTGCACTGATGCCGAAGCGGGCGGCGACGGCATCGAGTTTCTCGCGCTGCTTCAGCGTATAGGTGCGCCAGACCGAGAGCGGTTTTTCCTGATCCTCGTGGCTTTGCAGATTGGCGATGAATGCCTGCGCCTTGTCCGCCGGCAAGAGCAGCGGGCTGCCTTTGCCGATCGGCATCACCGGGCGGTTATAGGCAGGATTCAGGGCCAGGAATTCCTCCAGCGGCGTCTCGGCGAGTTTGGCGGCGAGCGATATGTCCATTCCGGCGGGCTTTTCCACCGCGGTGAAATAGGGCTGGTTGGCAATCGCTTCGAGTTTCAGTCCGAACAGTTCGGGTTGCGCGATGATGTTCTTCAAGGCCTGCAGTTTCGGCACGTAATAGCGCGTCTCGCCGGGCATCCTGAGGCTGGAATAATCGGTCGGCAAACCCTTCGCCTGATTGTTGGCGACGGCCCGCGCGACGGCGTTTTCGCCCCAGTTGTAGGAGGCCAGGGCGAGATGCCAGTCGCCGTTCATTTCGTAGATCATCTGCAGGTAATCGAGCGCGGCGCCGGTCGAGGCGATGATGTCGCGGCGCTGGTCGCGCCACCAGTTCTGCTCCAGGCGGTAGTTCTTGCCCGTCGAGGGAATGAACTGCCAGAGGCCTGCGGCCCGTGCGCGCGAGTAGGCCATCGGGTTGTAGGCCGATTCCACCAGCGGTAGCAGGGCCAGTTCTGTGGGCATGCCGCGCTTTTCCAGTTCGTCGACAATGTAATAAAGATAGCGATGGCTGCGTTCCAGGAGCTGCTTGAGCATCGCCGGACGGTTCAGGTACCAGGCCTGGCGCTCGGCGACCAGCGGGCCGTCCAGGTTGGGCATGGCGAAGCCGTTTCTGACCCGCGCCCAGAGGTCGTCTGGCGCCGTGGTGAGATCAATGGCTTTGAGCGGGGGCAGGTCTTCGCTGATTTCCAGCAATGGCTCCGGGAAGAGCGAAAAGTCAGCCGGTTCGACGCGCTCCAGCGATGGCGACGACTGCAGCCCCTCCGCCTGCGCGGGGCCGCAGGCGCCGGTCGCGAGCAGCAGCCAGCAGAACAGCGAGAGGAGAAAAGGTCGGGGCGAGCGGGTATCGGGCAAGCGGGAGGAACCATCTAGGCGCTGCAGAGAAGCGGCGAATGTTATAGAAGCGGGTGTTGCGCCGTCAAATTGGCTGCGACGGCCGGTAAGTTGCGCCACGCTCAAAACTTGTTCTTCCATTCGCGGATCGCCGCGAACACCAATTCCGGCTGCCGCGGATTGCCGCCGCCGGCACGGCTGGCGGCGGCAATCACTGCCGGCGCATCCCAGCGCAGGAAGGGATTGGTGGCCAGCTCGCAGGCCAGGGTCGATGGCACCGTCGGCAGGTTCTCGGCGCGCAGCCGCGCCACTTCCGCGGCGCGCGCGGTCAACGCGGCATTGTCGGGTTCGACGGCCAGGGCGAAACGAATATTGGCCTGGGTGTATTCGTGCGCGCAATAAAGTTTGGTCTCGGCCGGCAGGGCGGCGATGCGACTGAGCGAATGCCACATCTGTTCTGCCGTGCCTTCGAAGATCCGGCCGCAGCCGCAGGCGAAGAGCGTGTCGCCGCAGAACAGGACGCCTTGCTCGGCGATCTCCGGGCCATAGTAGGCGATGTGTCCGCGGGTGTGGCCGGGCACCGCGATCACTTCGAAACTCGTGTTAAGCTCCGCCAGCGTCACCTTGTCGCCGCCGGCTAGCGGCCGGTTGACCTCGGCTATCGCTTCGTCGGCCGGGCCATAGATAGGCAACTGCGTTGGCAACTGAGTCGGCAACTGAGCAGGGGCTCGCGAGTTTGCCAGCGAGTATGCCAATATTTCCGCGATGCCGCCGATATGGTCGTGGTGGTGATGGGTGATCAGGATGGCGCAGAGTTCGAGGCTGTGCTGTTGCAGATAGGCCAGGACCGGCGCGGCGTCGCCGGGATCGACCACCGCGGCTTGCTTGCCCCGGCGCAGGATCCAGATATAGTTGTCGCTGAAGGCGGCAAGCGGAACGATTTCAAGGTTGTTGCTCATAGCAATCCATTCTCGGCAATCGGGGCACGATGTCAATTCAGGGATTCGACGACTGGCTCGCCACCCCGCAAGGGCAATATGTCCTGGCCTGGGAGCAGGCCAAGTACGACCTGCTGCTCGCCGACATCTTCGGCTTCAATGCCCTGCAGCTCGGACTGGCGCAGGTCGATTTTCTGCGCGCCAATCGCATGCCCTTCCGTTTCCGCTGCAACGAGAAGGATACGGCATGTGCGGAAGTAAGGGCAAGTTCCTATCAACTGCCTTTCGCCAGCGGCAGTCTCGACCTCGTGGTCATGCCCCATGTGCTCGAATTCGATGTTCGGCGACATCAGATCCTGCGCGAGGTCGAGCGCGTGCTGGTGCCTGAGGGGCAGGTCGTCATCACCGGTTTCAACCCCTACAGTCTGTGGGGCGTGCGGCGCAAGTTCTCCAGCTCCTCCGCCGCGCCGCCGTGGCGCGGACAGTATCTCAGCGTGCAGCGTCTGAAGGACTGGTTCGCCCTGCTCGGCTTCGAGACCCTGGCCGGCAGCTTCGGCTGCTACGCGCCGGCCGCCTCGCGCGACCCGCAGCGCTGGCACCTGATCGAACTTGCCGGCAACCGCTGGTGGCCGATCGCCGGCGCCACGTATATCATCCAGGCGGTCAAGCGCGTCCATGGCATGAGATTGATCACGCCGATCTGGCACGAGCGCAAGGCGCGCGCGAATTCCCTAGTCCATGTCGCCCAACGCAATGAGTGAAAAAAACCACGGCTGCGTCGATATCTACACCGATGGCGCCTGCAGCGGCAATCCCGGTCCCGGCGGCTGGGGCGCGATCCTGCGCGTCGCTGCCGCTGCGGGCGGGCAAGAGAAGGAAATCTGCGGCGGCCAGCGCGACACCACCAACAATCGCATGGAACTCACCGCCGTGATCGAGGCGCTGCGCGCCCTGAAACGGCCGGTCAAGGCGCGCGTGCATACCGACTCGCAATATGTGCAGAAGGGCATCAGCGAGTGGATCCATGCCTGGAAGATGCGCGGCTGGCGCACCGCCTCGCGGCAGCCGGTGAAGAACGAGGATCTCTGGCGCGCACTCGACGAGGAGGCGGCGCGTCATCAGGTCGAATGGGTCTGGGTCAGGGGCCACGCCGGCCATGTCGACAACGAACGCGCCGACCTGTTGGCCAGACGCGGCATCGAAAGCCTGTATGAAGGGAAATAGCGTGCGCCAAATCATCCTCGATACCGAGACCACCGGCCTGGAGTTCAAGCTCGGCGACCGCGTCATTGAAATCGGTTGCGTCGAATTGCAGGGCCGCAAGCTGACCCAGCGGCGCTTTCATCGCTATCTCAATCCGGAGCGGGCGATCGACGCCGGCGCTCAGGCGGTGCATGGCTTGACCAGCGAGTTCCTCCAGGACAAGCCGAGGTTCGCCGAGATCGCCGCCGAATTCATCGATTACGTGCGCGGCGCCGAACTGGTGATCCACAATGCCGCCTTCGACTTGGGCTTCCTCAACAACGAACTGGCCTTGGTCGGCGCCGAGTCCCTCGCCCGGATCTGTGGCGGCGTGGTCGATACCCTGAGGCTGGCGCGCGAGCTGCATCCGGGTCGCAAGAATTCGCTCAACGCCCTCTGTGAACGCTACGCCATCGATCATTCCGGGCGCACATTGCATGGCGCGCTGCTCGATGCCGAGTTGCTCGCCGAGGTGTATCTGGCGATGACGCGCGGCCAGGAAAGCCTGATCATGGATCTCGATGCGGCGCCCAATGGCGCGGCGCCGCTGCGCGATGACGGCGATCGCCCGCGACTCAAGGTCCGCCGCGCCAGCGCCGCGGAACTGGTCGAACACCAGCGCGTTCTCGCCGAGATCGCCCGGGAGAGCAAGGGGCGGTGCATCTGGCTGGATCAGGGCCCAGCTTCATAACGGGCCGCGCAGGCCAGGAGGCGCGCGGCTGAACGGGCGGGGCAGTTGCATTAATCATGGGCATGACAATGGAATTGAGGTAGACTCCGTGTGAATATGTCGTAGGCATGGAGGTCGCAGTGCTCAAAGCTCTCGTGGTCGATGACCACACCCTGGTCCGCGAAGTGTTGATGCAGACCCTGCAGCAACTCGATAAGGACGTGGTCTGCAAAGGTGCGCGGAATGTCGACGAAGCCCTGGCTTTGTTGGAATGCGAGCATTACGATCTGATGCTTCTCGACCTGCTGCTGCCGGGGGTCAATGGGGTGGTCTTTCTCGATACCCTGCGCGCGCGTTATCCGGACTTGCCGGCGCTGGTCGTGTCGGCGCTCGATGATCCCGATACCATGGCGCGGGCGATGCGCCATGGCGCCGCCGGCTTCGTGCCGAAAGCCTGTTCGCGCGAAGAGCTGCTCAAGGCGCTGCGCACGGTCATGACCGGCGTGGTCTGTCTGCCCTGGCAATTGCATGAAGACTCATCGGGCGGCCACTCGCTTGCCGAGCGCTACGGCATCACACCGGGTCAGATGCGGGTGCTGGGCTTGCTGAGTCACGGCAAGACCAATCGCGAGATCGCCGAGCGCCTCGGCCTCTCCGAGGGGACGGTGAGGATCCATGTGTCGGCCATCCTGAGAGCGCTCAAAGTCAGCAACCGCAGCCAGGCCATGTTGCTGGCGAATCGGCGCAAGCCAGAGTGCTGAGAGTCCATTAGCTGGTGGGGAGTACTGGGTTCGAACCAGTGACCCTTCGCGTGTGAGGCGAATGCTCTACCGCTGAGCTAACCCCCCGGCAATGCGGCGCGAATTATAGCCCGACAAGTCGGCGCGGCACAAGCCGCCAGGCACTTCCTGCGTCGTCCGATGAGCGCCTTGCGGGGCTTTCTGCTAGAATGCGCGCCTCACGCGGAGAGGTGGATGAGCGGTTTAAGTCGCACGCCTGGAAAGCGTGTTTAGGTTAATTCCTAACGCGGGTTCGAATCCCGCCCTCTCCGCCAGAAAGCACAGAGCAAGCCGCCGGTGTCAGGTGGCTTTTTCTTTTATGCTTTACCACGTATGCTGGATAAACTAAATTTCAGGAGATGCAATATGTTTAATCGGCTGCTGCTGCTCTGCTGCTTGCTGGCAGGTTGTTTCGCTCAGGCGCAGGCGGAGGAATATCCGGCGCGAACCATCAAGATCATCGTCGGCTTCGGCGCGGGCGGTGTTGCCGATTCCACTGCCCGGATCATCGCGCAGAAACTGTCGGAAAACCTGGGCAAGGGCGTGATCGTCGAAAACATGCCCAGTGCCGGCGGGATCATCGCTGCGGCGACGGTGGCCAAGGCGCCTGCCGACGGTTATACCCTGTACATCGTCAGCAATCAGAATGCCGTCAGCCCGGCGCTGATGAAATCGCTGCCCTATGATCCGGTCGGCGATTTTGCGATGATTTCCACCATCGGCTTTTTCGATCTGGTGATGGTCACCGACAGCACGTCGCCACTGAAAACCGTAGCTGATGTGCAGAAGGCTGCGAAGAAGGATACTTCCCACTTCAACATCGGCACCATCGGCATCGGCAGCACCCAGCATCTCTCGGCGGAGTTGTTCAAGTCGCTGGCCAATCTGGAGGTGCCGACCGTGCCGTTCAAGGGCACGGGCGACGTCATCGCGGCGCTCAGGTCCGGCACCGTGCAAATCGGTTTTGAAACCCTGCCTGGGGTGATGGCGCAGATCAAGGGCGGTACCCTGCGGGCGCTGGCGGTCACCTCGGAAAAGCGCGTCGCCGCACTGCCGCAGGTCCCCACCCTGGCCGAAAGCGGCTTGCCCAGCTACCGCGCAGCCTCATGGAACGGACTGGCGGCACCAGGAAAAACGCCGCGCGAGATCATCATGCGACTGAACAAGGAAGTCGCCAAGGCGCTGGCCGCGCCGGACACCCGGAAGCGCCTGCAGGACATCGGCATCGAGGCCAAGGGCAGCACTCCGGAAGCCTTCAAGACCATGCTCGAGAGCGAAATCGTCAAGTGGCGTGCCGTCGTGGAACGCGCCAAGATCGAAAAACAATAGTCCCTGCGCGAAGAAAAAAAAGCCCGCCGAAACGGCGGGCTTTTTCAGGCAGGGCCGGCGAGAATTATTTCTTCGCCTTCTTGCCTGCGACGGCGGCCTTGAAACCGGCGCCTGCGCTGAATTTCGGAACCGTGGTAGCGGCAATCTTGAGCGCTTCGCCGGTACGCGGATTCTTCCCGGTTCGCGCTGCGCGCTTGCTCGGCTTGAAGGAGCCGAAGCCGATCAGGGTCACGGTATCGCCTTTGGAAACCGCCTTTACGACCGCAGCGACGATGGCGTCAAGGGTCTTGCCTGCGGAGGCCTTGCTCAGGTCTGCCTCTTTCGCAGCGATTTCGATCAATTCTGCTTTGTTCATTCGCCTCATCCTTTCATGAAATAGCCATCTGGCCGCGCCCATTCTAGCGCCATTCCGTGGCCAGGAGTCAAGTCGATCGCTACGCGATCGATTCAGCAAAGACTAAGCGGCGCCTCGTTCATCAGCGCAACCTGTTCGCGCAGTTCGAGGATGCGATCTTGCCAGTAGCGCTGGCTGCCGAACCAGGGAAAAGCCGCAGGAAAGGCCGGGTCGTCCCAGCGCCGCGCGATCCATGCGGAATAATGGATCAGGCGCAGGGTGCGCAGGGCCTCGACCAGCAGCAACTCCCGCGGATCGAAATCTTGGAAGCTTTGATAGCCCGCCATCAGGTGATGCAACTGTCGCGTCATGTCGGCGCGCTCGCCCGAGAGCAGCATCCAGAGATCCTGGATGGCCGGCCCCATGCGACTATCATCGAAGTCGACGAAGTGCGGGCCGGTGTCGGTCCACAGCACGTTGCCGGCATGACAGTCGCCGTGCAGGCGCAATATTTCAACCTGGCCGGCTTGATCGAAGGCGGCTGCCACGCCGTCCAGGGCCTGATCGACGACGCTGCCCCAGACATCACGAATATCGTCCGGGATGAACTCGTGGGCCAGCAGAAAATCGCGCGGCTCTTCGCCGAAACTGGCCATGTCCAGGGCAGGGCGGCTGCGATACGGCGACAGGGCGCCGATCGCATGGATCCGGCCGATGAAGCGGCCCAGCCATTCCAGCGTCTGCCCGTCGTCGAGTTCGGGGGCGCGGCCGCCGTGCCTGGCGAACACGGCGAAACGAAATCCGGCGAACTCGTGCAGCGTTTTATCTTCGCCCAGCGGCTCGGCCGGCACGACCGGGATCTCGCGCTCGGCCAGTTCACTGACGAAGGCGTGCTCCTCCAGAATCGCCGCGTCGCTCCAGCGGCCGGGACGGTAGAACTTCACCACCAGCGGCGGTCCCTCGGCCATGCCGACCTGGTAGACGCGGTTCTCATAGCTATTGAGCGCGAGCAGGCGGCCGTCGGGTGCGAGGCCGACGCTGTCCAGCGCATTCATGACGCCATCGGGCGTCAATGCCGAAAAGGGCTGTTCGATATTCATCGTCTCATTGTACGGCGTCTCGCCCAGAGTGCCGTGACAACGAGGAAGCAAAGCTGCTACTCTTGCTGATCAGGAATCGGGAGAAATGCAACATGAGCACATTATCGGTCAGGATCAGCAGGAAGCAGGAAGAAGCACTGGACATTGCCTCGTTCGAACTGGTTGCTGCGGATGGCGCCGCGCTGCCGTCGTTCACGCCGGGCGCCCACATCGACGTTCATGTCGCCGGCCTCATCAGGCAGTACTCATTGTGCAACTCTCCCGAGGACTGCGGCCGCTACCTGATCGCAGTGAAGAAGGAAGCCGAATCGCGCGGCGGTTCGCGCGCCATGCACGAGGATCTCAACGAGGGCGACCTCGTCACCATAGGCGCGCCGCGCAACAACTTCCGGCTCGAGCTATCGGCCGGGCACACCATGCTGCTCGCCGGCGGCATCGGGGTCACGCCTATGCTCTCGATGGCGAATCATCTGCTGGCGACCGGCGCTTCCTTCGAACTGCACTACTTCACTCGTTCGATCGCCCATACCGCTTTTCACGGCCTGCTCTCCAGTCCGGAATTCGCCGGCAAAGTGCATTTCCATTACGCCTTGGAGCCGGAGCGGCTGCGCGCCAGCCTGCACAAGCTGCTCTGGCAGAGGCCGGAAGGCGGCCAGTTGTATCTCTGCGGACCGCGGCCGTTCATGGACCTGGTCGAGGCGAGCGCGGCGGCCGGCTGGCCGCCGGAGACGGTGCATCTCGAGTATTTCTCGGCCGATCCCGAGTCGCTCGCAGGCCGATCGGATGCCTTCCGGGTCAGGCTCGCCAGGTCGGGCGGCGACTATGCCGTTCCGGCCGGCAAGAGCATCGTCCAGGCGCTCGCGGAACAGGGCGTCACGGTCGCCACCGCCTGCGAGCAGGGCGTCTGCGGCACCTGCCTGACCGGTGTCCTGGAAGGCGTTCCCGATCACCGCGACGCCTATCTCGACGACGATGAAAAACGCGCCAACGACAAGATGCTGCCCTGCGTCTCACGGGCGAAGACGCCCGTGCTGGTGCTCGATTTGTAGCGCTGGGATAGTGCGTCCCCGTGGGACTAGATCGTTTGCTGGGCGCTGAGGATGGCGTGCGCGGTGAGCTCGGTGATGCTCTTGAGCTCGAGTTTGTGCATCATTTTGGCGAGGTGCACCTCGATCACGCTGGCGGCCAGATGTAGCTGCTCGGCGATTTCCGGGGCGCTCCTGCCGTCCGAGAGCAACTGCAATATTTCCCGTTCGCGCTGCCCCAGGCGCCGGTCATCCGTACCGTCGTCCTGCCTCGGTTGCGCCCGCCTGTCCTGTGCCTGGCGTTCGGCCTTGGTCAGCAGCGCGGTGAGTTCGGGGCAGATGTAGTACTCCCCGCTGGCGACGGCGCGCACCGCGCGTAGCAGTTCATCGCTGCCGGCCGCCTTGATGACGTAGCCGCGGGCGCCCGCCTCGATCATCTGCAGGGCGATGCGCGGATCGGAATAGGTGGATAGGGCCACCACACCGATCTCGGGGTGTTCCTTGAGCACGCGGCGGGTGACCTCGATGCCGTTCATCCCGGGCATGCCGATGTCCATGACGACGACATCGGGTGTGCTGGCCAGGGCCCCGCTGAGCGCTTCGATGCCGTTCTCCGCTTCGCCGACGATATCGATGTCGGACTCCTGTTCGAGCACCGAGCGCAGCGCCTGGCGCAGGATCTTGTGATCGTCGGCGAGCATTACCCGGAGGTGGTTCATACGGCTTCTTTCGGGTCTGTCGCCAGCGGGGTGGACAGGGTGATCGTGGTGCCATCGTCGGGACTGCTGTCGACGTGCATCGCGCCGCCGATCAGGCTGAGTCTCTCCTGCACCCCGATTAGACCAAGTCCGCCGCTCCCGGGAGCCAGCGAGAGGGTTTTCAGATAGTCGAAGCCGCAGCCCGAGTCCGACACTGCCAGGATGATCTGGCCGTCCTTGCACAGCGAGGTGACGATCGCCCGCGTAGCATGGGCATGCTTGGCGACATTGACCAGGAGTTCGCGCACGGCGCGGAACAGGGTAATGCGCCGCCGCTCGTCCAGCGGCTTGGGCTGGTCGTCGTCATGGACGCTGACGATCAGGCCATGGACCCGCTCGATTTCTTCCGCCAGCCAGTTCAGGGCCGGCACCAGGCCCAGGGTGTAGAGGACCGGCGGGGATAGTTGCAGGGCCAGGGAGCGCATCGATTTGTTGGCCTGATCGACCAGGGTCTCGATCTCTTTGAGCGGTTCCATGAATTTGCCCAGAGCCTGGTCGGCATAGAGCGCGGTGAGCTTGATCTTGACGATGGCCAGCACCTGTCCGAGGTCGTCATGCAGGTCCTGGGCCAGGGCGCGGCGTTCCCGGTCCTCGGTCAGGGTGAGTTCGGTCGACAGCTTGGACAGTTGCGCCGTGCGCGCCCTGACCTGTTCCTCGAGGGACTCGGCCATGCGCCGCAATGACGCGGTCGATGCTTCCGCCGCGCGCTTGGTTTCGCTGATGTCGCCGTAGCTGACAATGACGCCTTCGATGCGGCCATCCTCGGTGCGATAGGGCAGCATGTGGCGGATGTACCAGCGCTCGCCTTTCAGGCGCATCTCGCGCTGCCGGGGCGACTGATCCTCGAGGATCAGCGCGGCATCACCGAGCAGATCGGGGCCGGTGTTCTTCGCCGAGAAGTCGCTGATCGGCCGGCCGATATCGCCCATCAGGATGTTGCACAGACCCTTTGTCGCCGGGGTGAACCACTTGATGCGGAAATCGCGGGTGAGGCAGATGGTGGCGATTTCGCTGCTCGCCAGGAGATTCTTCAGGTCGCCGTTGCTCGCCTCCAACTCGTTGACCTTGTTCTCCAGTTGCGCGTTGACCGAGGACAACTCCTCGTTCAGGGACTGCAGTTCCTCCTTGGTGGCCTCCAGTTCCTGTTCCAGTTGCAGCACCAGGGTTGACTCGGTGGCGGCGAAATCGTCCGCATGGGGGAGGCTGGCATAGCCCAGCAGGATCGCGGGCATCTGGTCCACGGCCATGACATGCTTGACCAGGCCGGTGCCGATGGCGCTCTCGGGCATGCTGTCGAACTGCGCCGTCGCGGGATCCTGGGCCAGGACGATGCCGCCGTGGGCGACGATGCTCTTCAGTCCGCTCGCGCCGTCGCTGCCGCTGCCGGAGAGGATGATGCCGATCGCGCGTTCGTGCTGGTCCGTGCCCAGGGACGCGAAGAAATGATCGATCGGCAGGCGCGGCCCCTGGTGCTCGGGTGGCGCCGCGAATTCCAGCACGCCGTGAGCCAGCGATGGGTAGGTGTTGGCCGGGATGGTATAGACATGGTCGGCCAGGACGCGCATGCCGGCTTCGGCGGCGACCACCGGCATCGCGGTGTACTTGCCGATGATCTCTGCGGCGAGGCTCTTCTGGGTCGGGTAGAGATGCTGGATGACGACGAAGGCGATGCCGCTTGTCGCCGGCATCGCCTGGAAGAAGCTGTGGATTGCCTCCAGCCCGCCGGCCGAGGCGCCGATGCCGGCGATGCAGGGTGCATGGACTACGGTTTTGCTCGTTCGGGCTTTCTTCATTGCGACGGCGCGCTTGATAGGACAATCAGGTATGCCATACAGGATAACAAATCGCGGCCGGTTTAGGGCGTAATTCGACCCGGCAGTCAGGCCTGCTCCGGGATGCTAAAATTCCCGCCATGATACGCACCCGCTTCGCTCCCAGTCCGACCGGCTTCCTGCACATCGGCGGTGCCCGCACCGCGCTCTTCGCTTGGGCCTACGCCCGCCGTCACGGCGGTCAATTCATCCTGCGCATCGAGGACACCGATGTCGCTCGGTCCACGCCCGAGGCGGTGCAGGCGATACTCGACGGCATGGCATGGCTGGGCCTCGAATACGACGAGGGGCCGTACTACCAGATGCAGCGCATGGATCGCTACAAGGAAGTGATCCGGCAGATGCTGGCAGCCGGCTCTGCCTACCCTTGCTACACATCGGCAGACGAACTCGAAGCCATGCGCGAGGCGCAGCGCAGCCGCAACGAGAAGCCCCGCTACGACGGCTGTTGGCGGCCCGAGACAGGCAAGCGCCTGCCTGCTCCACCGGCGGGCGTACTGCCCGCGGTGCGCTTCCGCAATCCGGCCGAGGGCGTCGTCGCCTGGCACGATCTGGTGAAGGGGCCGATCACCATCGCCAACGCCGAACTCGATGACTTCGTCATCGCCCGCGGCGACGGCACGCCGACCTACAATTTCTGCGTCGTGGTCGATGACTGGGACATGAAGATCAGCCATGTCATCCGCGGCGACGACCATGTCAACAACACGCCGCGCCAGATCAATCTGTTCAAGGCGCTCGGCGCCCCGTTGCCGGAATACGGCCATCTCTCGATGATCCTCGGCGACGACGGGCAGAAACTCTCGAAGCGCCACGGCGCGGTCTCGGTGATGCAGTATCAGGAGGAGGGCTATCTGCCTGAGGCGGTCCTCAACTATCTGGCCCGGCTGGGCTGGTCGCATGGCGACGCAGAGACCTTCAGCATGGGCGAGTTCTGTTCCTGGTTCGATCTCGATCACATCACCGCTTCCGCCGCCCAGTTCAACACCGAGAAGCTGAACTGGCTGAACGCCCATTACCTGAAGCAGGCCGACGATTCCCGCCTGGCCACTGAAACGCTGCGGCGACTGGCGGGGCAGGGCGTGGATGGCAGCGGCTGTGCCGATTTGCCCCGGGTCATGGCGCTGTACAAGGGCCGCGTGGCCAACCTCAACGAACTGGCCGATGCGGCGCATCCATTCATAGTCGCCGTGCATCCATCGCCTGAACTCCTGGCGCAGCATCTTTCCGACCCGGTGCGCGCCGCGCTGCGGACGCTGCTGGCCAAGTTGCTCGATGCGAACTGGGAAGCGCCGGCGCTGTCCCAGGCGATCAAGGAAACGCTACTCCAGCATGGCATCAAGATGCCGCAACTGGCGATCCCGCTGCGCGTCGTGCTGCTGGCTCAGCCGCAGTCCCCGGCGATCGATGCAGTGCTCGAGGTGCTCGGCCGCGAGGCCGTCTGCGGGCGGATCAACAGCGTGTTGGTCTAGCACCTGCTTCGCTGGCACAAGCCCTGGGTTGCCCCTTGGGCAATTACGGGCTCTAGGAACGGCGCAGCTTTCGGAAAAGAAATCTCGCCGGATCGAGGGCGGCCACCAGATCCCGTTCCAGCGGCAAGGGTTCGCCTTCCAGTTGCGCGGCCAGGAGTTCGGCGAGCAGCGGCGCCCAGACCATGCCGCGGGCGCCTAGCCCAAGCAGGCAATGCAAACCCCTTTGTCTTTCCATGGCGGCCAGCGGCAGGTCCGAGCGGATGCCGCCGACATTTACCGGCAGTTGGCCGGCCAGCGGTAGGCGGTCCGGCGACATCGAGCGGAAGCCGACCCGTCCGGGCAGGTTCGCAGCGCTTATGCCGCGGCTCGCTCCCGGCAACATGGCTTCGAGTCCGGCCAGGTTCTCTTCGTGGCTGCTCTGGCGCAACGCTGTTTCTTCATCGTTCAGGTCGAAGCTGGCGCCGAGATAGGCGATGCCGTCATGTCCGGCACCGTGATTTGGAATCAGATAGCTCTTGCTGCAAACGGCCTGCTTGATGTCGCGAAACGATGCCATCGGCAAGCAGCTGATCTGCCCGCGCACCTTTTGCAGGGGCAGCTCGGGCAGAAAGCGCAAGGCGTCCTGGGCGTTGGCGAATATCAGCTGCGTGGCTTCGCCCAGTGGCCGGCCGGCGGCGTCCCGGGCCAGCCAGCCCTCGGCGGTGGCGGTCATGCTGCCGACCGTGGTGGCATAGCGCTGATTGATGTTCGCATGCCCGGCGAGCAGGGTGCGACAGAGTGTGCTCGGACAGAGCCAGCCGCCGCCGGGGAAATACCAGCCGCCCAGGGCTGCGGGTCGGCCGAGCAGCGTGGCAATCTCCTGTCGTTCCAGGAAGCGGATGTATTCGTCAGGCAAGCCCAGGTTGTCCACGGTCTGGCGTTGCAACGCCTCGTGTCCCGCGTCGCGCGCGATCTGCACGACCCCGGCGGGCTCCCAGCGCAGCTCGCTGGCAGCGGGCTGGGCGGCCAATTCGCGCAGCCGCCGAGTCGCATGGAGGAAGGCGGCGCGGGAGATGCGCGCCACCCGGTTGTCGTCCTTGGCCGGCAGCGGCAGGAGGATCGCGCCTGGCATGCCCGAGCCTTCGAGCGCCGGGCCCAGTTGGCGGTCGACGAGGCTTACCGTCCAGCCGCGGGCGGCGAGCCGCTCGGCCAGGCTGGATCCGGCGATGCCGGCGCCGATGATCATGGCGCTGCGGCTGATCTGAGTTGCGGTCCTGCTACCGGGCAGCGTTCCGCAGAGCATCTCGCGCTTGTGGCCGAAGCCCGGTCGCCTTTCAAGTTTCCAGCCTGCGGCGGCGAGCGCCTCGCGCACGTCGCCGGCCACGCTCCAGGTGGCCAGCGTCGCCCCGGGGGACGCCAGCCGGGTCAGCGCCGAGAGAAATTTCGCCGACCATAGCTCGGGATTCTTCGCCGGGGCAAAGCCGTCGAGGAAGCAGGCATCGGCGCGGGCCATCAGTTGCGGCAGGAGCCGGGTGGCATCGCCCAGAAACAGGGTCAGGCTGACGCGGCCGGCGGCAAAATCGAGGCGGTGCGCGCCGCCGGCGAGCACCGGCCACTGCGCCTGCAGCGCGCCTGCCAGCGTTGCGAGTTGCGGCCAGCGGCGGTGCGCTTGGGCCAGGTCGGCGGCGACAAAGGGACGCTGCTCGAAGGAGACGAAAGACAGCCGCGAACAACGCTCAGGATCGTCTGCCCAGGCCTGCCAGGCGGCGAGAAAATTCAGCCCGAGACCGAAGCCGGTCTCGACGATGACGAAAGACTCCCGGCCCCGCCAGCGGGCGGGCAGTTCGTTGCCTTTGATGAAGACATGGCGCGCTTGCTCCAGCGCACCCGACTCGGAATGATAGATGTCGTCATAGTCCGGAGAGTAGGGCGTGCCCTTCTCCGTAAACGCCAGCTTCGCCGGGACGATCATCGCAGGACCATCAAATCATCCACCACCAAGGACACCAAGGACACCAGGAAAAGCAGCAGCATTCAGGTTTTCGGGTCCCTTGGTGCTCTTGGTGTCCTTGGTGGTGAAAAAGATCTTGATTCCCTACTCGGCGCGCATCTGCGGAAAAAGTATCACGTCGCGGATGTTGGCGCTGTCGGTGAGCAGCATCACCAGGCGGTCGATGCCGATGCCGCAGCCGCCGGTCGGGGGCAGGCCGTATTCCAGGGCGCGGACGAAGTCGGCGTCGTAATACATCGCTTCCTCGTCGCCGGCTTCCTTGGCCTGGGCCTGCTCCAGGAAGCGCGCCGCCTGATCTTCGGGATCGTTGAGTTCGGAGAAGCCGTTGGCGATCTCCCGACCGACGATGAACAGTTCGAAGCGTTCGGTGATTTCCGGATTGGCATCATTGCGCCGCGCCAGGGGCGAGACTTCCGCCGGGTAGTCGATGATGAAGGTCGGCTCCCAGAGTTCTGCTTCGGCCACCTCTTCGAACAGTTGCAGTTGCAGCGTGCCCAGCCCTGCGGCGGGCTTGGGTTCGGCCTTGAGGTCCTGCAGTTTCTGCCTCAGCCAGACGATGTCGTGCAACTGCGCCGTGGAAAAACCGGGATGGTTCTTCTGGATCGCCTCGACGATGGTCAGGCGGTGGAAGGGCTTGGCGAGGTCCAGTTCGCGTCCCTGGTATTCGAAGCTCTCGGTGCCCAGCGCTTCGCGCGCGGCGTGGCGCAGCAGGCCCTCGGTGAAGTCCATGAGCATGCGGTAGTCCACGTAGGCCTCGTAGAACTCCATCATGGTGAACTCGGGATTGTGGCGCGGCGAGAGGCCTTCGTTACGGAAGTTGCGGTTGATCTCGAAGACCTTCTCGAAACCGCCCACGACCAGGCGCTTGAGGTACAGTTCCGGCGCGATGCGCAGGAACAGTTCCATGTCCAGCGCGTTGTGATGGGTCTTGAAGGGCTTGGCCGCGGCACCGCCGGGGATAGGGTGCATCATCGGCGTCTCGACCTCGAGGAAGCCGTGCTGGATCATGTAATCGCGGATCGACTGGATCATCCGGCTCCGCGCGACGAAGGTGAAGCGTGTCTGTTCGTTGGTGATCAGATCGACGTAGCGGCTGCGGTACTTCTGCTCGACATCGGTCAGACCGTGGAATTTTTCCGGCAGCGGTCGCAGCGATTTGGTCAACAGGCGAATCTCGCTGACGGCGACGGTCAACTCATTGGTCTTGGTGCGGAACAGCGTGCCGACGACGCCGATGATGTCGCCGATATCGAAACGCTTGAAGGCGGCGTGCGCCGCTTCGCCTATCCTGTCGTTGGCGACGAAGATCTGGATGCGTCCGGAGAGATCCTGGATGGTGGCGAAGCTGGCTTTGCCCATCACCCGCTTCAACATGATCCGGCCGGCGATCCTGACCTCGATCGGCGTCGCCTCCAGTTCCTCGCGCGACTTCCCGCCGTAGATTTCGTCGAGTTTTTCCGCGACGTTCTCGCGGCGGAAATCGTTGGGGTAGGCGCGGCCCTCGGCGCGCCATTCGGCGAGCTTGGCGCGGCGCTCGGCAATCAGGTGATTTTCATCGACTATGGCGGGACTGGTTTGCTCGGTCATGGCGGTCTTCCGGTAAGGGGTTGTACTCAGGCGTGGCGCAAGTCGACGACCGTCTGCGCGCCGAAATCGTCGCCCTGGAGATGGCTGATCAGCCGTCGGCCCGCGGCTTCGGGCGTGGCCAGCGCGCCGGCTTGCTGCAGCGCGAGAAAGCGCGACTGCTCCTTGAAGTCCTCGGCCGGCACGGCGCGGATTTCCGCCTGCATGCCGGTGTCGATCATGCCCGGCGCCAGCGCGGCGATGCGTGCGCCGTTGGCCAGATCGGCCTGCTCCAGCGCGACGCAGCGCGAGAACTGGTCGAGCGCCGCCTTGGTCGCGCAATAGACGCTCCATCCCTGGTAGGGTTTCTGTGCGGCGCCGGAGCTGAGGTTCACCACCTTGCGCAGGCCAGCCGGCCAGTCCGCGGTGAGGCGCAGGAAGGCCGCGGTCAGCGCCATCGGCGCGGCGAGGTTGACCGCGACGCTGGTCATGATCTCCTCCGCGCGGATCTTCTCGGCCGGCTTGATCGGTAGGACGGTGCCGGCATTGTTGATCAGGCAGATTTCACTGTAGTCGCCGTGCGTGACGCCGGCGAGTGCGGATTCCAGCGCGGCCACCGCTGCTGCGACATCGCACAGGTCGACTGCCACCGAGGCGAATTCGCAATTCGCGGCGACTGCCCGCGCCTGCAGCGCCGGCAATGGCGCTCGCGCCATGCACACGAGCCGATGTGCGGGATCGATCAACAGCCCGGCCAGCGCGGCGCCCAGGCCGCGCGAGGCGCCGGTGATGATGTAGAGCTTCCTGGCGCTGGCGCGCATGCTGGTCATCCTTACACGCCCAGTTTCAGGCTGGCCGCGATGAACGGATCGAGATCGCCGTCCAACACGCCCTGGGTGTTGCCGACCTCGACATTGGTGCGCAAGTCCTTGATCCGCGACTGGTCGAGGACATAGCTTCTGATCTGATGGCCCCAGCCGATATCGGTCTTGGAGTCCTCCAGCTTTTGCTGCTCGGCCTGGCGCTTGCGCAGTTCGGCTTCGTACAGGCGCGATTTCAGCATCGCCATCGCCTCGGCCCGGTTCCGGTGTTGCGAGCGGTCGTTCTGGCACTGCACGACAATGCCCGAGGGCAGGTGGGTGATGCGTACCGCCGAGTCGGTCTTGTTGATATGCTGGCCGCCGGCGCCGCTGGCACGATAGGTGTCGACGCGCAGGTCGGCCGGGTTGATATCGACCTCGATCGAATCGTCGACTTCCGGATAGGCGAAGACGCTGGCGAAGCTGGTGTGGCGGCGCGCGCCGGAATCGAAGGGCGACTTCCTGACCAGTCTGTGGATGCCGGTCTCGGTGCGCAGATGGCCGTAGGCATAGTCGCCGTTGACCTTGAGGGTGGCCGTCTTGATGCCGGCCACTTCGCCGTCGGACTGCTCCAGCACCTCGACCGCGAAGCCCTTGCGTTCGCAGTAGCGCAGGTACATGCGCAGCAGCATCGAGGCCCAGTCCTGGGCTTCGGTGCCGCCGGCGCCGGCCTGGATGTCGATGAAGCAGTTGTTGGGGTCGACCGGGTTGTTGAACATGCGCCGGAATTCGAGGCCGGCGATCTCGTGGTCGATGCCGTCGATGTCGCCGGCAACGCTGTTCAAGGTGTCGTCGTCAGCTTCAGTGCGCGCCATCTCGAACAGTTCTAAGGTGTCCTTCAGCTCCTGGCCGAGTGTCCGCAGCGCCAGCACCACGTCTTCCAGCACGCGCTTTTCGCGGCCCAGATCCTGCGCCCGCTGGGTGTCCTTCCAGATATCGGGATCTTCCAGGTCGCGGCAGAGGACCTCTAGCTTCGCTGCCTTGGCATCGAAGTCAAAGATACCTCCGCAGTTCGGTGCAGCGCCCGGCAAGATCGGCGAGGCGATTGGCGAGAATGTTGATGCGTTCGGCTTCCATGAGGCTTCCTTCAAAATGGCGACTGCGATTATACCTTGCCCCTCTGCGGTGCTACGCGGGTTCGAGGTGTTCCAGGACCAGCTGCACATTTTCCCGGCCGTTGTAGGCATTCACGCCGAGGCGGTAGGCGCAGCGGATTCTCGGCGCGGCAGGCTCGGCGAAGTTGAACAGGATCGCTTCATAGCGCGCGCCGTTCTTGTTCAGCGTGAGCTTGAGGTGGCGGTCTTTGAGGATGCGCTGGCTGACGACCTCGAATTCGTCCGAGAACAGCGGCGCCGGAAAACCCTGGCCCCAGATCTGCGCCTCCAGGTCGCGGGCCGAGACCAGCGACATGTGCGCGTTCTCCAGCGCGCCGTCGGTCACTATGGTGCGCGACAGATCGGCGGGCGAGAGCAGCGCTTGGGCCACCTCCTCGAAGGCTGCTTCGAAACGTGAGAATTGGTCCGCCGCGATGCTCACGCCGGCTGCCGCGGCATGGCCGCCGAAGCGCAGCAGCAGTCCGGGGTGGCGTTTCGAGACGAGGTCGAGCGCATCGCGCAGATGCAGTCCCGGAATCGAGCGGCCCGAGCCTTTCAACTCGCCCAGTGCGCCCTTGGCGAAGGCGAAGGTCGGCCGGTGCTCGCGCTCCCTGACGCGCGAGGCGAGGATGCCGATGACGCCCTGGTGCCAGGCCGGATCGAACAGCGAGAGGCTGGCGCGGCTGCCGCACGCTATGGCATCGAGACGGAGCATGGCTTCGTCGCGCATTTCCGTTTCGATTACCCGCCGCTCGCGGTTCAAGGCATCGAGTTCCTGGGCGATGTTGAGCGCCCGCCCGATGTCGTCGGTGATCAGGCATTCGATGCCCAGCGCCATGTCGGAGAGCCGGCCTGCGGCATTCAGCCGCGGACCCAGGGCAAAGCCCAGGTCGAAGGTCGAGGCCTGCGCCGGATCCCGGCCGGCGGCGCGGAATAGGGCGGCGATGCCGGCGTGCATCCGGCCCTCGCGCATCCGGGCCAGCCCCTGCGCCACCAGGATGCGGTTGTTGCGGTCGAGCGGCACGACGTCGGCGACCGTGCCCAGCGCCACCAGATCGAGCAGGGCGGCCAGGTTGGGCTCGGCGCGTCCGGCGAACCTGCCGCGCCGGCGCAATTCGGCGCGCAGCGCCAGACAGACGTAGAACATCACGCCGACCCCGGCCAGCGCCTTGCTCGGAAAGGCGCAGCCGGCCTGGTTTGGATTGACGATCACGGCGGCCTCCGGCAGGGTCTCGCCGGGCAGGTGGTGGTCGGTGACCAGGGTCGTGATGCCCAGCCGCGTCGCCTCGGCCACGCCCTCGACGCTGGCGATGCCGTTATCGACGGTGATCAGGAGCTCCGGAGGCTGCGCCGCGCCCGCAGCCAGGCGGACGATCTCGGGGGTCAGGCCGTAGCCGTATTCGAAACGGTTGGGCACCAGGTACGACACCTGGGCGCCGAAGGCGGAGAGGGCCCGCATGCCGACGGCGCAGGCGGTGGCGCCGTCGCAGTCATAGTCGGCGACGATCAGGAGACGCCGGCCGGCTAGGATGGCGTCGGCCAGGAGGCAGGCGGCTTCCTCGGCCCGGCCAAGCTGCTGCGGCGGCAGGAGGGCGGACAGGCGGGTATCCAGCCCGTCCGCTGCGGTGATTCCCCTGGCCGCGAAGAGCCTGGCCAGGAGCGGCGAGAGGCCCTGCTGTTCGAGCATCAGGCTGGCCTTCAGCGGCGTCTTGCGCGTGACGATGCGGGTCATGGCGGCGCGATCCGGTAGAGGGCGACCGGGCGGCGCCAGAACTTCATCAGGTCGCGGCGTCCGATCCGCAGATCCAGGCCGGCCTCTTCGCCGAGTGCGCTGATGCGCAGGCTCGCCATGCGACCGGAGAACAGGGCGGCAGTAAACGGTGCCAGCCAGTTGCGCTCGATGCGGGCGAGCGCTTCGCGCCAGGCCTGGGCATCGAGTTCCTGGGCGGGCAGCAGCAGAGCCTCGTCGAAGATCAGGGTCCTGCCCGCCAGGTCCATACGCGGCAACTGGTCGGCGTTTCCCGGCAGCTCATGCATGGGCATTCCGCTCCAGGCGGCAATGCCCTTGAGCAAGGAGCGGTTTGAATGAGTCGCGGCAAGCGTCGCGGCAAAAATGACGTCGTAATGATTTTCGCCGTCGGCCGCTCGTTCCGGGAGGCTGCCCGCCCCCCAGAACCAGAGGTTGTTGACGCCGGGCAGATCGTGCGCTTCGCGCTCCCGGTTCAAGGCCAGGGAGTGCAGCAGCATCTGCAACTCGTTGCCCAGACGCGCCCAGAGCGCCGCCTCCGGTCCGTGCGGCAGCGTCGCCTGGACGTCTCGCCCGATCGCGCTCGACAGCGGCGCGGTGGCGATCTGCGGCACGTTGTTGACGCGCAGATAGGCATGGCCATGCTCACCGGTCGCGACGAATTCCGCATAGCCGGGCAGATGCTCGGCCAGATGTGCGCTTACCGCCTCGGCGATCTGTTGCAACTCGGCCGGCGCAATGTCCAGCGCTTCGCCGGCGAGCGTGAGTCGGCCCTGCTGAAATTTCAGATGCGTCAGGTCGGCGCAAAGCCAGTAGCCCTTGCCGGGGCTGCCGCCTTCGCCTTGCAGGCGCAGTGCCGCGGCGGGCGTTTCGCCCTTGGGCAGGCGAAATTCCCGGCACAGCCAGTCCTCCACCGCTAGCGGCGGCTGCCAGGAACTGCGGCCGCGGCCGAAGAACCGGGCGAGTGCCGGCAGTTCCAGGTCAAAGGCGGTATCGTGGAGCGCCTTGCCCGGCCAGAGCAGGCCGGGAAGGACCAAATGGACATGCATGGGCCCATGCTAACATGAGGCCCATGCGCTACGAACTCTGGATAGGCCTGCGTTACACGCGCCCCAAGAAACGCGCTGCCGGCCGAAATCATTTCATTTCTTTCATCTCGATGATCTCCATGCTGGGCATCGCCCTCGGCGTGGCGGCCCTGATCGTGGTGCTGTCGGTGATGAACGGTTTCCAGAAGGAGTTGCGCACCCGCATCCTCGGCGTGGCCTCGCATATCCAGATTTCAGGCGCCAACGGCGAACTCGCGGCATGGGCCAAGACGGCCAGCCAGGCCGCCCAGAATCCGCGCGTTCTGGCCGCCGCACCCTATGTCGCGGCCCAGGGCATGCTCTCCTTCGATCAACTGGTGCGCGGGGTGATGGTCCGCGGCGTGCTGCCGGTCGCCGAGGAGAAGGTCGCCGATTTCGAGCAGCATATGAAGAGCGGCCATCTTGCCGACCTGCGTGCCGGCGAGTTCGGCATCATTCTCGGTTCCGAGCTGGCGCGCGCCCTGCAGGTCTTCACCGGCGACAAGGTGACCCTGATCGCTCCGCAGGGACTGGTGACCCCGGCGGCGGTGCTGCCGCGGGTGAAACAGTTCAAGGTGATCGGGATTTTCGAGGTCGGCATGTATGAATACGATTCCGGCATGGCCCTGATTCATCTTTCCGATGCCCAGAAGCTCTACCGGATGGAGGATCGCGTCTCCGGCCTGCGCCTGAAACTCGACGACCTGTTCGCCGCGCCTCGCGTCGCGCGCGAGTTGCAGCGCGGTCTCGAGGCCGATGCCATGGCCTCGGACTGGACCCGAAGCCATGCCAATTTTTTCCGTGCGATTGCCATCGAAAAAAACATGATGTTCCTGATCCTGCTCTTGATCGTCGCAGTGGCGGCGTTCAATATCGTCTCCGCGCTGGTCATGGCGGTCACCGACAAGCAGGCCGACATCGCCATCCTGCGCACGCTCGGGGCGAGTCCCGGCAGCATCATGGCGGTGTTCATCGTCCAGGGCGCGCTGATCGGCGCGATCGGCCTGGCCTTGGGCGTCGGCGGCGGCGTCTTGCTGGCGCACAACGTCGATGTCGTGGTGCCGGCCCTGGAACGTCTGATCGGGATGCAGTTTCTGGCCAAGGATGTGTACTACATTTCCGAGCTGCCTTCGGACATGCAATGGGGCGATGTCATGATCATCAGCGGCATCTCTTTCCTGCTGACGCTGGCGGCGACCTTGTATCCCAGCTGGCGCGCCTCGCGCGTCAATCCGGCGGAGGCCCTGCGCTATGAGTGACAGCGTTCCCGGCCCCGATCCCTCGGCCAAACGCGGCTCGTCCCAGATCTCGGACGCCGGTCTGGTGCTCGCCTCGCACAAGGGCAATGCGCACGGCTCGCGCGCGGTCGACGAGGCCGTCGTGGCTTGTACCGGGCTGAAGAAATCCTTCTGGCAGGGCGCGGTCGAGGTGCCGGTGATCAATGGCGTCGACTTCAGCATCGAGCGCGGCGAGCGCGTCGCCATCGTCGGCGCCAGCGGCTCCGGCAAGAGTACGCTGCTGCACCTTCTGGGCGGACTGGACGCGCCGAGCGCGGGCAGCGTCAGCGTACTCGGCCGCGCTCTGACCTCGCTCTCGGAGGCCGAGCGGGGCAGGCTGCGCAACGAGGGCCTGGGCTTCGTCTATCAATTCCACCATCTGCTGCCGGAATTCTCGGCCCTGGAAAATGTCGCGATGCCACTCCTGATCCGCCGCATGGCCAAGGCCGAGGCACTGGAGCGCGCGGCGGCGCTGCTGGCCGAAGTGGGCCTCGGTCATCGACTGCAACACCGCCCCGGCGAATTGTCCGGCGGCGAGCGCCAGCGTGCCGCCATCGCCCGCGCCCTGGTGACGCACCCGGCCTGCGTGCTGGCCGACGAGCCGACCGGCAACCTCGATCGGCATACCGCGGAAGGGGTGTTCGAACTGATGCTGGCCTTGAATGCCGCGCATCGCATCAGCTTCATCGTCGTCACTCACGATCTGCAACTGGCGGGACGGACGCAGCGCGTGCTGCGTCTGGAGGACGGCCGGCTAGTCTGATTCGGCCGAGGCCAGCGCCGCTTCGAGCTCCGCGCGGCCGTGCGGGGTGGCCATGGCGACCAGGGTATAGCCCGGCTGCAGCATGAAGTCCTTGGCCGGGTTGAAGCGCCAGTCGCCGCGCGTCCTTACCGCCAGGAGCACATATTCTTCGCTGGTCAGGTGCAGGGTGCCGAGCGGGCGCGGCTTGAACTCGTCGGGCAGCACCGCTTCCTCGACGCGCAACTTGTGTTCGGAGCGCAGCATCTCGTCGAGAAACGAGACGACGTGCGGGCGGATCATCGCCGAGGCAATGCGCATGCCGCCGGTGAAGTCGGGCGAGACGATGGCGTCGGCGCCGGCCTTGCGCATCTTCTCGACGTTGCGCAGGTCATGGCAGCGCGCCACCACGCGAAGTTGCGGATTCATCTGTTTGGCGGTCAGCGCAATCATCAGGTTCTTGCTGTCGTCGCCGGTGACTGCGAACACGCCGCGGGCTTCGGCGACATTGGCTTCGATCAGCCGGTCGTCGTCGCTGGCGTCGCCGGTCAGGAAGAGGAGATCGGGCTGCTTGTCCTTCTGCGCCTGAAGAAGTTCGCCAATCTCGTCGATCGCGACATAGCGGCGTTTGGTCGCCTCCAGTTCCTGCGCCACATTGCGCCCGACGCGGCCGTAGCCGCAGACGATGAAATGTCCGGACATCTTTCTGATGGTTTTTTCCATGCGTCTTCTCCGCAGCGTGATGTCGAGATCGGATTCAAGCACGAAGGCCGTCACCGTCGAAAAGAAATAAGTCATCAGGCCGACGCCGGCGAAGGCGATGACCATAGTGAAAATCTGCCCGGCCGGGTTGTTGTGCAGATCGATTACTTCCTCGTAGCCGATGGTCGTTACCGTGATCACGGTCATGAACAGCGCGTCGAGATATGTGTGCTTGTCGCCGCCGATCAATTTGTAGCCCATGGTACCGATGACCACGATGAGCACGAAACCGATCAGCGACCAGAGGAAGTTGAAGGAGATGCGTCGGTTGAAGGCCTCGCCGAAACTCCTGATCATGCCGGCGTCCTGCGCCTCCGCTGACGCCAGGCGCGCACCAGATAGAACCGCCAGAGCAGGCGCATGACGAAATAGCCGGCGACCGCCAGGAGCGAGGCGAGCAGGATAAGTCCGACCAGGAGCGGCTTGCCCAGGCTGAACATCCACTCGATCAGGGCCTGGATCCAGGACCAGAGTCCCTCCGGCCCATAGTCGGGCGGCATGACGAACTCGCCGCCGCCGCCCAGTACCAGTTTGCCCAGCGTGAACGCGACGACATAGAGCGGGACGATGGTGAGCGGGTTGGTGTACAGGGTGGTGAATAGCGCCAGGGGCAGGTTGACCCGGAACAGCACTGCGCAGATCGCCGCACCGAGCATCTGGAAGGGTCCGGGTATCAATCCGCAGAACATCCCGGCCGCCACCGCCCCGGCGGCCGAATGGCGATTCAGATGCCATAGCCGGGGATGCAGCAGGGTGTCGCCGAAGGGCGCCAGCCAGCGGTTGTCGCGGATCGCCTGATGGTCGGGGAGATACTTCCGGATGTGCTTCCTCATGACGGAATTCTAGCACCGGCTACGTGGCACAAGCGCCCTGGGTTGTCACAAGTGCCAACTACGGGCGCTAGCACCTGCTTCGCTGGCACAAGCGCCCTGGGTTGTCACAAGTGCCAACTACGGGCGCTAGCGGAAAGCGCCGGCTCTCTGGTTAAATGATGCTTATGCGTCTGTCAATTATCTGTTTCGCATTCGGCATCTGGTGGCTGCAGCAACAGGCGAGCCTGCCCGAGTCCACCGACCTTGCGGTGCTCTGCGGCGCCGTTGCGGCCTTGTCGCTGGCATCATTGCTTTCTCCTCGCCTGCGCCTGCTCTTCCCGGTCGCGGCCTTCCTGTTCGGCTTTGCCTGGGCCGGGACGATGGGGCTGTTGCGCCTGGCCGACGAATTGCCTCTGGACGATGAGGGGCGCGACATCCGCGTCGTCGGGGTGGTCAGCGGACTGCCGTCCCGATTCGAGAACGGGATGCGCTTCGATTTTTCCGTCGAGCAGGCCGAGATGAAGTTGCCCGCGCATATTTCCCTGGCCTGGTACCGCGGCTGGCGCCGCGAAGCCGAGGAGGAATCGCCCGGCGCGCTCGAAGTCCATGCCGGCGAGCGCTGGCAATTGACGGTGCGCCTGAAGCGTCCGCACGGCAACTTCAATCCCGACGGTTTCGACTTCGAGGCCTGGCTGCTCGAAGCCGGCATACGCGCCACCGGCGTGGTCCGACCGGCGCCGGATAATTTTCGCCGCGATGCCTTCGTCGCCAGCGCCGGCAGTGTCGTTGCCAGGCTGCGCGAGGATATCCGCGCGCGCTTCGTCGCCGGCCTGCCCGATGCGCCCTATGCCGGCATCCTGGTGGCACTGGCCGTGGGCGATCAGCAAGCGATCGACGCCGAACAGTGGCAGTTGTTCAGTCGCACCGGCATCACCCACCTGATGAGCATCTCCGGCCTGCATGTGACGATGTTCGCGAGTCTCGCCTACGCCCTGGTGTCTTGGCTGTGGCGCAGGAGTCCGGCGCTGATGCTGCGCCTGCCGGCGCAGAAGGCGGCGGTGATTGGCGGCTTTATCGCCGCGCTGGGCTATTGCCTGCTGGCCGGCTACGCGGTGCCGGCGCAGCGTACCCTGTACATGCTCGGCGTCGTCGCGCTGGCGCTGTTGACTCACCGCCTCACTTCGGCCAGCCGCGTCCTGGCCCTGGCCTTGGTGCTGGTCTTGTTGATCGATCCCTGGGCGGTGCTGGCGGCGGGTTTCTGGCTGTCGTTCGGCGCGGTCGGCGTGCTCTTCTATATCGGCAGCGGCCGGCTCGGCAGCGGCCACTGGCTGCATGAATGGGCGAGGGCGCAATGGGCGGTGACGCTGGGCATGATCCCGGCGCTGCTGCTCCTGTTCCAGCAATTCTCCCTGGTTTCGCCCTTGGCCAACGCCATCGCGATTCCCGTGGTCAGCTTCGTCGTGACGCCGCTCGCGCTCCTCGCCGCGGCCTTGCCCCAGGCGGGTTTCCTGCTGGCACTCGCGCATCTGGTGACGCGTTGGCTGATGGCGCTGATGATCTGGCTGGCCGGCTTTCCCTGGGCAGTTTGGCAGCAACACGCGCCGCCCTCTTGGGCGATGCTCCTGGCGCTGGCTGGTTGCGCCTGGTGCCTGTTGCCGCGCGGCTTTCCGGCGCGGGCCCTGGGCGCCATGCTGATGCTGCCGATGGTTCTGGTGCCGCCTGCGCGACCGTTGCCGGGCGAGGTCTGGGTCACCACGCTGGATGTCGGCCAGGGCCTGGCGATGCATGTCCAGACCGCCGCGCACGATCTGCTTTTCGACACCGGGCCGATGTATTCGCTCGAAGCCAACAGCGGCAATCGCATCATCGTTCCCTATCTGCGCGCCAGGGGCGTACGCAGGCTCGATGGCCTGGTCGTCACGCACCAGGACAAGGATCACTCCGGCGGCGCCGAAGCAGTGCTCGACGCGCTGCCGGTCGGTTGGCTGATGAGTTCGCTGGCCTTCGAACACGAGCTTTCCGCCTACCCGGTCGAGGCGCTGCCGTGCACGGACGGCCTGAATTGGGAATGGGACGGCGTGCGCTTCTCGATCATTCATCCGCTCGCGGCACAATACGACGCCGTGCAGAAAAAGACCAACGACATGAGTTGCGTGCTCCGGGTCGCGAGCGTTCATGGCAGCGCGCTGCTCACCTCCGACATCGAGGCGGTGTCGGAAAGGGCGCTGCTCGATCGGTATCGGGCGGCGCTGAAGAGCGACCTGCTGATCGTCCCCCATCACGGCAGCCGCACCTCGTCCACGCCGGGGTTCATCGGCGCCGTCAGCGCCCCTGTCGTGATCTTCCCGGTCGGCTACCACAACCGCTTCCACCATCCCAATGCCCAGGTCTTCGAGCGCTATCGCGCCAGCGCTGCGACGACATTCCGCACCGATCTGGACGGCGCTATGAGCGCGGCCTTCTCGCCGGCAGGTCTGCAAATTCGCAGCGAGCGCGCCCAACGACCACGCTACTGGCATGGGCGATGAGGGACGGTTCGTACAATAAAAACAAGGCCAATTTCTGCCTTGTCAATGGGCTGTGCTTATATCAGGCGACGCTCAGTTCCAGCCGCTTCTCGGTCCGCTCGATGCGGTCGCCTTGCTTGTCCATCCGGATCTGCATCACGGCCAGATCGCTGTGAAGGTTGGCAATGCCTTTTTTGGCCAGAGTGCACTGCTCGTCAATCGACGAGATGCGCATCTTGATTTCGCCGGTGTCATCCTTCACCTGGGCGATCTGGGTTCGGATTGCGCGCAGGTGTTCGACGATCAGACTGTTGATGTTCTCGGCCATGGCAGATATCTACTGTTATCGAAGCTTATTCGATGCTGTGAGGTTTTCCAGGTGTTCGTCGTCGACTGCGCCACTCGTCACTGAGGGGCGCAACAGTGGCGGTCGAGGGCATCCAGATTGACGTTGGCGTTTCAATCCTCCCCCTCATCGCTGAGGGGCGCAACACGAAGTTGATGCCGCGCGTCACCGGCGCCAGGGTGTTTCAATCCTCGCCCCTCATCGCTGAGGGGCGCAACCCAGATAGCGCGGGTCGCTAATGAGCGCGGACGGGTTTCAATCCTCGCCCCTCATCGCTGAGGGGCGCAACCACCATCGACCAGACGGCCTACATCTACCGCACCGTTTCAATCCTCGCCCCTCATCGCTGAGGGGCGCAACCATGGGCGGCTCCTTTCTTGTTGAGTTTTCATGCTGTTTCAATCCTCGCCCCTCATCGCTGAGGGGCGCAACCCGTCAATGTCGCAGGTGATCACTGGGATGCCGTGGTTTCAATCCTCGCCCCTCATCGCTGAGGGGCGCAACCCAATGCCACGGGCGGCCTGACGGTCACGGCGGCGTTTCAATCCTCGCCCCTCATCGCTGAGGGGCGCAACGCGACTGGGGCGAAGGCGAGGAATGCTGGCTCGTCGTTTCAATCCTCGCCCCTCATCGCTGAGGGGCGCAACGACG
>CAILCO010000121.1 GCA_903832735.1 uncultured Sterolibacterium sp. | reverse complement strand
TGTTCGGCAAGCAGTCTGGCACCACTCACGGTTTCGGTTTTCGCTGGACGCCCGAGGAATGGACCTCGCTGGTCGGCGAGCGTGACCAGCGCCTGTTCGGCCCGAGCTATTCCTTGCTGTTTAATCACCGCATGCCCATGAGTGCGCTGGATATTGCATTGACCCGTGACCTGACCAGTACTCCGACGGTGTTGTTCACGGGTATGGGCACGACGCTCGCTCAACTGCTCGCAAATTCTTTGCCGGCACCTCCGGCAGGAACAGCGGATAACCGGCTCGCTGCGGCCACGAGTTTGCTTGGCGCATCGGCCAACCTGGTCCCGACCATAGGCTTCCTGACCAACCAAATTGTCCTGCAGAGACGCTTGCAGGCATCTTATGCGCTGATCGGATCGACCAACATGCTCACCCTCAGCGCATTCCGCTCCGACACTCAGGCGGCCGCTCCGGGCTTTTCGACGGTCACCGACATTACCAATCTGGGCCAGATCGTCCAGACCGGTCAGACCGTGAACTGGAGCCATACCATATCCGGATTGACCTCACTGATGACCTCGTACGCTCATGTCCGCAGTACTTCGGACGGATCGGCCGCCCAGACTTCGCTGCAGAATATTTTGAGCCTTAATCTGAGCACGCAACTCTCGCCCAAGACCAGCGCATCGTTCGGTCTGCGACATGTGAGTTTCGCTGGGAGTCCCACCGATTATCGCGAGAATGCCGTCTTCACCACACTGATCTTTCTTTTCTGATTCGATGTCATGTACGAGAGTTTCTATGGACTGACGGGTAAACCCTTTCAACTCAATCCCGATCCCTCATTTTTCTACGGCAGTTCTGGCCACAAGCGGGCACAGTCCTACCTAGAGTATGGCCTGCATCAAAGCGAGGGTTTTATCGTGATTACCGGTGAAGTGGGTGCGGGCAAGACCACCCTGGTGAGAAATCTGTTGAAGAAGCTCGATCCCACGAAGGTTGTGGCCGGACAGTTGGTCAGCACTCAACTGGACGCACAGGATATGCTGCGGCTGGTTGTTGCGGCATTCGGCTTACCCAGCAGGACCCTGGAAAAATCCCAGTTGTTGCTCGTGCTTGAGACCTACCTGGTCTCCGTGACATCGAAGGGCAAGCGTGTTCTTCTGATCGTCGACGAGGCGCAAAATCTGACGCCGCGCGCAGTCGAAGAACTGCGCATGCTTTCCAATTTCCAACTTGGCGAGCATGCGCTGCTGCAGAGCTTTCTCGTGGGTCAGCCCGAGTTCCGCGGCACCATGCTCAGTCCGCACATGCAGCAGTTGCGCCAGCGGGTGATCGCCTCGTACCACCTCGGGCCGATGAACGAAATCGAAACCAGAGCCTATATCGAGCACAGACTGCAGCATGTGGGCTGGAACAACAGGCCGCGCTTCGAAGCGGAGGCCTTTCAGGCGATCTATCAATTCACCGGCGGCATTCCGCGGCGTATCAATACGCTCTGTGACCGCCTCATGCTCGCCGGTTTCCTCTCCGGCAAGGAAGTTCTTGCGGCGGCCGACGTGAGCGAGGTGAGTGATGAGATAGTGGCGGAAGGCGGCAGTTCTGTCGGCGTTCAGGGTCGTGGCGCCGGGGACGGCGAGTCGCAGGAGATCGCGACTCGCAAGGCGAGCGAGACGGTGACGCGTACGCAGGGTTCCGACATCGGGCCTTTCGGCATCCATGCGGCCAATCTTGAGGAGCGGCTTTCACTGCTTGAGCAGGCCTTCTCTGCCGCCATGTCGACAGCCGGGCCAAGGGGATGAGCCCGGTGCACAGGATGGGTTTCGATCGCACCGTCAATGCCCTGACCATCGATGTCGAGGATTATTTCCATGTCTCCGCGCTTGCTCCGCATATTCCTCGCTCTCATTGGAGCGATATTCCCTGCCGTATCGAATTGAACATCGAGCGAATTCTGGCCATGCTCGAGCAGAACGGCATCACCGCCACCTTCTTCACCCTGGGCTGGGTGGCCGTGCGTTATCCCGAGCTGGTTCGACGCATCGTTGCCGGAGGACACGAACTTGCCAGCCACGGTTATGCCCATCTGCGAGCCAGCGAGCAGTCGCCGGAAGCCTTTCTTGCCGATATCCATCTTGCCAAGCTGGTACTCGAGGATCTCGTCGGTATCGAGGTCAAGGGCTATCGTGCGCCGAGCTTTTCGATCGGATCGAGCAATCCCTGGGCCCTCGACTGCATCGAGCAGGCTGGCTACCGCTACAGTTCAAGCATTTATCCGATTAGCCACGATCACTACGGCATGCCGGATTCACCGCGGTTCGCCTATCTGTCGCGCGGCAGTCTGCTCGAAATTCCGGTGACCACGGTTCGCCTGTTGCAGAAGAACTGGCCGGCCGGCGGCGGCGGCTATTTCCGCCTGATGCCTTATGCCTGGTCGGTGTGGTGCATCCGTCGCGTCAATGATGTCGATCGGCAGCCGGCGATATTTTATTTTCATCCCTGGGAAATGGACCCCGATCAGCCCCGGGTGGATGGGGTCGGCGTCAAGACCCGGTTTCGCCACTATGTGAACCTTGGCCGCATGGAACACCGCTTGCGGAGGTTGCTGGGTGATTTCGCCTGGGGCCGGGCCGACCAAGTCTTTCTCGAGCCGTCCTATGATGCGTGACCAGGTAAGTTCGTTGAATCTTCGCGCGCCGCTGGTGCTGAAGCAACTGGCGCGAGAGGATGGTAAGCGCTGGGATCGCTTCGTCGCTACCTGTCCGGATGCCACTTTCTTTCACCGATCCGGCTGGAAGGAAGTCATCGAAGCCGAGTTCCGTCATCCCGTCTGGTTCCTGTACGTCGAGCGCGACGGCGAGATCTGCGCTGTGCTGCCGCTGGCCCAGGTGAAAAGCCGGCTGTTCGGAAATTCGATGGCATCGTTGCCGTTTTGCGTCTATGGCGGCGTCGCCTCGACCGATGCCGATGCGCGGGCCATGCTGGAAGCCGAGGCCGAGCGGCTGGCACGCCAGCACGGTGCGGATTTCCTGGAATTCCGCAATTGCGCGCCCAGACACGCCGACTGGCCGCAACAGGATCTTTATGTCACCTTCCGCAAGACTATCCTGCCCCGGGTCGAGGACAACATGCTGGCCATCCCGCGCAAGCAGCGGGCCATGGTACGCAAGGGGATCAAGGCCGGCTTGACCAGCGAGATCGACGCCGACATCAAGCGCTTCTTCGCGCTCTATGCCGACAATGTTCATCGGCACGGCACGCCGGCCATGCCCAAGCGCTATTTCGAACGGCTCAAGGCGGCGTTCGGCGACGACTGCGAAGTGACGATCGTCGTCGATCCGGCAGGACAGCCGCTGAGCGGCGTGATGAGCTTCTATTTTCGCGATGAAGTGTTGCCCTACTATGCCGGCGATGCCATCGCCGCACGCGAACTCGCAGCTAATGACTTCAAGTATTGGGAATTGCTGCGCCGCGCCTGCGAGCGCGGCTGCAAGGTGTTCGATTATGGCCGCAGCAAGCGCGGCAGCGGTTCGTTCGACTTCAAGAAGAACTGGGGTTTCGAGCCACTGCCTTTGCATTATGAATACCGTCTTTACCGCTGCAAAGGTATTCCGCAGAACAACCCGAATAATCCCCGCTACCGCCTGCTGATCGAAGCCTGGCGTCGCATGCCCATAAGCTTGGCAAACCTGATCGGGCCCTACATCGTGCGTAACCTCGGCTGATGAACGCGTCTTCGGTATCTTCCTATTCGGCCGGCGCTCAAGGCTCGAAACTTGAACCAGAGAGCTCTGCGCTTCCGCTCAGGCCTTGCATCAGCGCGTCTGGCGCAGCCATGGTCGTTACCGTCGTCATCCTCTGTATCCTGGGCTGGTATGCGGATACCGCGCTTTCCATCGTACATATCTGGGAGCGCGCCGAGACTTTCGCCCACGGCTTCGTCGTCCTGCCCCTTTCGGCATGGCTGGTGTGGCGTCAGCGCGCCGTGCTCGCGGCCCTGCCGGCGAAGCCAGCTCCGTGGGTGCTGCTCTTGGTGGCGCTGGCCGGCGTCGCCTGGATGCTGGCGGAATTGGCGAGTGTCTTGGGCGTGGCGCAATTCGGGCTGCTGTTCATGCTGATATTTTCAGCCTGGGCGATACTCGGCACGCAATTCGTCAAGGCCATCGTATTTCCGCTTGGTTTCCTGGTCTTCGCCGTGCCGGCCGGCGAATTCCTGCTGCCGATCATGATGGACATGACCGCGGATTTCACCATTGCCGCACTGCGCATCAGTGGCGTTCCGGTGTATCGCGAAGGCCTGAATTTCGTCATTCCCAATGGCAGTTGGTCGGTGGTCGAAGCCTGCAGCGGCATTCGTTACCTGATTGCCTCGCTGATGGTCGGCACCCTGTACGCCTACCTGAACTATCGGAGCACGTACCGGCGACTGGTGTTTGTGGCTGCATCCATCCTCGTGCCGATAGTGGCCAACTGGCTGCGCGCTTACATGATCGTCATGATCGGCTATCTCAGCGGCAACAGGTTGGCCACCGGCGTTGATCATCTGATCTACGGCTGGGTTTTTTTCGGCGTGGTGATGATGCTGTTGTTCTGGGTCGGCTCCTTCTGGCAGGAATTCGCAGCGCAGAAGACCGCTTTGCCGTCGCCTGCGCTGTTGTCGTCACGACGGCCCTTGCTCCTGGCTGCGGCGTGCGCAGTGGCGGTTGCCTTTGCCTGGAGGCCGGTTCTTGCGATGATCGAGAGGCAAGGTGCCAATAGCCCTCCCCAGTTGGCGTCACTCGCGGCTGCTCAGGGCTGGCGCGCCATCGATTCGGGGAGCGGGAATCTTCAGCCGCACTTCATCCATCCGCGTGCAGAGTTGCAGCAGGTATTCGAAAAGGACGGACGTCGGGTTGCCCTGTATATCGCCTACTACCGTCAGCAGAAACATGGCAGCAAATTGGTGACTTCGGGAAATCGCCTGGTCAAGTCCGCCGACCCGGTCTGGTCGGTGGCCAGTACCGGGAAACATCAGCTTGTGCGAGGCGATATCGCGCTGGAGGTGCAGCGGACTGAACTGTTCAGTACCGGGTCTCGTCTCGTCGTTTGGCACTGGTACTGGGTGGCTGGGCGGATCGTGACCAATGATTACCTCGCCAAACTTCTCCTCGTTTGGTCTAAGCTCTCCGGTGCGGGTGACGACTCGGCGGTGGTGGTTGTTTCGACTGCAAAAGCGGATAGGAGCGAGTCGGCGGACAACGTTTTGGAACAGTTTCTCGCCGATGTCGGGGCGGAAATCGATGAGACCCTGAGCCGGGCAGGGCGGAATTGAATCTTGGACTCGATTCCGACCGAGCACATCGCGCCGCTGGTGGCGCATGTCGTGTTCCGCTTCGATACCGGCGGCCTGGAGAACGGCATCGTTAACTTGATCAACCGCATGCCGGCAGAAACCTACCGCCATGCCATCATCGCCTTGACAGAGGTTTCGGCCAACTTCGCCAAGCGCATCAGGCGCGATGATGTCCGCTTCTTTTCGCTGAACAAGGGTGCTGGACACGGCGTCAAGCTTTATCCGCAGCTGTATCGACTGTTTCGCCAACTGGCGCCGGCGATTGTCCATACCCGCAATCTAGCCGCTCTCGAGGCGACGCTGCCCGCCTGGCTGGCCGGCGTGCCGGCACGGATACACGGCGAACACGGTCGCGATGTCGGCGACCTGGACGGCACCCGGCCCAGTTACCTATGGCTGCGGCGCGGCTTTCGGCCGTTCGTGACGCGCTATATCGCCTTGTCGCGCGAGCTCGAAGAATATATGACGCAGCGGGTGGGCATACCGGCCCGGCGTATCGCCCAGATCCACAACGGCGTCGACGCCGAGTCATTTCGGCCGGCGCAGGCCGGGCGAGCGTTGCTGCCGGGTTACCCATTTGGCAAGGCCGGCGAGTGGCTGGTTGGCACGGTCGGCCGCATGCAGCCGGTCAAGGATCAACTGACCCTGGCGCGGGCCTTTATCCGCGTCCTGGAACTGGCGCCCGACGCGGCGCAGACCATGCGTCTGGTGATGGTCGGCGACGGTCCGCTGAAGAGGCAGGTCGAAGCACTCCTGGCAACTGCCGGGATCGTTGATCTGGTCTGGTTGCCCGGCGAGTGCTCGGATGTCGCGGAAATCATGCGCGGCCTCGACTGCTTCGTCCTGCCCTCGCTGGCCGAGGGCATCTCCAACACCATCCTCGAAGCGATGGCGTCGGGGCTGCCGGTGATCGCCACCGCAGTCGGCGGTAACGGCGAACTGGTCGCAGCGGGAACGACAGGGGTGCTGGTGCCGGCGGGCGATACCGAGGCCATGGCGCAGGCCATGCTCGGCTATTTCGTCGATCGCCAGCGTGCAGCAAGGCATGGTTGCGCCGGACGGGCGCGGGTGGAACAGTTGTTCAGCCTGGATGCCATGGTCGACCGCTACCGCCGCGAGTACGACGCCCTGAGCTGAGTGTTTGAGTATCGGCAAGCTTGATCGGATTAGGACAATGTGCGGAATCGTAGGCGTCTTTGACATGCGCGGCAGGCGGGAGGTGTCCCCGGAACGTTTGGCGCGGATGAACCAAAGCCAGTTTCATCGAGGGCCGGACGAGGGCGGCATGCACCTCGAGCCAGGCATCGGCCTGGGCCATCGCCGCCTCGCCATCATCGATCTGGCCACCGGTCAGCAGCCGCTGTTCAACGAGGACGGTTCGGTGGCCGTGGTATTCAATGGCGAAATCTATAACTATCAGGAACTGATTCCGGAATTGCAGGTGCTGGGCCACGTCTTCCATACGCGCAGCGATACCGAGGTGATCGTCCACGCCTGGGAGGCGTGGGGAGCAGCCTGCGTCGAGCGCTTCCGCGGCATGTTCGCTTTCGCGCTGTGGGATCGCCGGAGCGAAACCTTGTTTCTGGCCCGCGACCGCCTCGGCGTCAAACCGCTGTATTACGCCCTGCTGCCCGACGGCACATGCATCTTCGGCTCCGAACTGAAGGCGCTCATCGCCCATGGCGGGATGCGGCGCGATATCGATCCCTGTGCGGTCGAGGAGTACTTTTCACTCGGCTATGTCGCTGAGCCGCGCACTATCTTCAAGGCTGCGCAGAAACTGCCTCCTGCTCACACCCTGAGCCTGCGTCGCGGCCAGGCGGCGATGGAGCCTCGCGCGTACTGGGACGTCAATTTTTCGCTGGATAATCCGATCAAGCACCAGGATGCCTGCGCCGAGCTGGTCGCACGGCTCAATGAATCGGTGCGGCTGCGCATGATCTCGGAAGTGCCGCTCGGCGCCTTTCTCTCCGGCGGCGTCGATTCTAGCGCGGTGGTCGCGGTGATGGCGGGCATCTCGCGCGAGGCGGTGAACACCTGCTCCATCTCCTTCGGCGATCCGGCTTTCAACGAATCCGCATTCGCCGACCAGGTGGCCCGACGTTACGGCACGCATCATTCCGTCGAGCAGGTAGACAGCGATGACTTCGACCTCATCGATACCCTGGCCTTGCTCTACGATGAGCCCTACGCCGACAGTTCGGCGATCCCGACCTACCGCGTCTGCCAGTTGGCCAAGAAGCATGTCACCGTGGCGCTTTCCGGCGACGGCGGTGATGAGAGTTTTGGCGGCTATCGGCGCTACCGCATGCACGCCATGGAAGAGCGCATGCGCTCCGCCATGCCGTTGGCGCTGCGCCGGCCGCTGTTCGGCCTGCTCGGTCACGTCTATCCCAAGGCCGACTGGGCGCCGCGGATGTTCCGCGCCAGAAGCACCTTCGAGGCTCTGGCGCGCGATTCGGTCGAGGCCTACTTTCACTCGGTTTCGATCATCCGCGATCCGCTGCGCCGGCAATTGTTCAGCAGGGAGTTCAAGGCGCAGCTCGGCGGATACTCTGCGGCCCAGGTCTTTCATCGCCACGCCGCCCATTCGGCCAGCAAGGACCCGCTGGCCCTGGTGCAGTATCTCGACCTGAAGACCTATCTGGTCGGCGACATCAACACCAAGGTGGATCGCGCCAGCATGGCGCACTCCCTGGAAGTGCGCGAGCCGCTGATGGATCACCCGTTGGTGGAATGGCTGGCGAGCCTGCCGTCGTCCTACAAGATCAAGGGGCAGGAGGGCAAGGTTCTGTTCAAGAAGGCGATGGAGCCTGCCTTGCCGAACGAGGTGCTATACCGGCCGAAGATGGGTTTCTCGGTACCGCTGGCGCGCTGGTTTCGCGGTCCGCTCAAGCGGCGAATGCGCGAGGCGCTGCTCGGCGAGCGCCTCGCCGACAGCGGCATGTTCAACGTCGCCAGCCTGCGGCGCATCATCGATGACCATGATTCCGGATTGCGCGATTACAGTTCGTCGATCTGGACCCTGCTGATGTTCGATGCCTTCCTGCGCCTGCGCCTGGATGGCGACGGCGGATTTCCTTCCTGAGGCGAAGATGCGCATCCTGCATATCTTCGACCATTCCTTGCCGCTCCATAGCGGCTACGCCTTCCGCAGCGTCGCGATCCTGCGCGAGCAAAGGGAACTGGGCTGGGAGACCAGTCATCTGACGACCGCCCGGCAGGGGACATGCGCAGCGGCGGAAGAGGAGGTTGACGGCTGGAGTTTCTTTCGCACCGAAGTGGCGGCGTTATCGTTCGTGCCTGGGCTGGGCGAAGTGTGCGAAATGGCGGAAACTGCCAGACGCATTGCGGCCGTGGCGCGCAGGGTGAAAGCCGATATTCTTCACGCTCATTCGCCGGTGCTCAATGCCCTGCCGGCGCTCGCCGTAGGCCGACGTCTGGGCATCCCGGTGGTCTATGAGATGCGCGCCTCCTGGGAAGACGCCGCGGTCGATCACGGCTCGACCCGCGAAGGCAGTCTGCGCTACCGTCTCTCGCGCACCCTGGAGAGTCTCGCCCTGCGCGGTGCCGACCGGATCACGACGATCTGCGAGGGCTTGCGGCGAGACATCGAAGCGCGCGGCATCCGTGCCGATAAGATTACGGTGATTCCCAATGCCGTCGATACCGCTAGCTTCAGCTTCGATCTTCCGGCTGACCAGTTGCTGCGCCGGGACTTGGGTCTGGAGGGCGCTACGGTGCTGGGCTTCGTCGGTTCCTTCTACGCCTACGAAGGGCTCGATCTGTTGATCGAGGCGTTGGCCGAAATGCTGCCGCGCCAGCCAGCGTTGAAGCTGCTGCTGGTCGGCGGCGGTTCCCACGAGCCCATGCTGCGCCGCCTTGCCGCGGATCTCGGCGTAGCCGACAAAATTGTCTTCGCCGGCCGCGTGCCCAATTCACAAGTGCAGAACTATTACAGCCTGATCGACTTGCTCGCCTATCCCCGCCGTTCGATGCGCCTGACCGAGACTGTGACGCCATTGAAACCGCTCGAAGCCATGGCCCTGGGACGCATGCTGCTTGCCTCCGATGTCGGCGGCCACCGCGAGTTGATCTGCGACGGCAAGACCGGTTTCCTGTTTCCTGCCGGCGATGCCGGGGCGCTGGCGCGCACCGTCGAAGCCTTGCTGGCCAGGCGCGATGAATGGGACAAGGTGCGCAAGGCCGGCCGGCGCTTCGTCGAACGAGAGCGCACCTGGACCCGAAGTGTGGCGCGTTACGCCGACGTCTATGCCGGGGCTCTGGCTTCCGGACGTACGCGAAATGCTTTTAAAGATTTCCATACCGGGTAACGAAACTGCTGTGTGCGGCATATACGGAATCATAGATCTTCACGGCAATCCGGCTGACCCCGGACTGCTCGACGCCATGGGGCGGATCACGCGCCATCGCGGCCCGGACGACCAGGGGGCTCACGCCGATGGGGAGTGCGCCATGGGCATGCGCCGACTGTCCATCATCGACCTGGCCGGCGGCCATCAACCGCTGAAAAATGTCGATGGTACGCTATGGCTGGTGTGCAACGGCGAGATCTACAATTTCCGGGAACTGCGCAAGGAACTCGAGACGCAGGGCCATCGCTTCCTCAGCGGCTCCGATTGCGAAGTCATCATCCATCTCTACGCCGAGTACGGCGACGGCTTCATCGATCGCCTGAACGGCATGTTCAATTTCGCGCTGTGGGACGCGACTCGGCGGCGGCTGATCGTCGGCCGCGACCGGCTCGGCGTCAAACCCCTTTATATCCGCAACGACGGCCGCAGGCTGGCCTTCGCCACCGAGGCCAAGGCCCTCCTGACCCTGCCCGGTGCGAGCGCCGAAGTTGATCCGGTAGCACTGCAATCCTATCTCCGGTTGGGCTATGTCGCCGCACCCTATTCGATGTTCCAGGGCATCGCCAAGCTGCCGCCCGGTTCGCTCCTGATCGTGGACCGCGGGCAGGTGGAGCAGCGCCGCTACTGGCGCATCTCCGGCGAAATCGAGCAGGCGAGCGAGGCGGAATGGCTGGAGCGCATCAGGACACAACTCGAGGAATCGGTACGCATGCAGATGGTAAGCGATGTGCCTCTCGGCGCCTTTCTCTCCGGAGGCATAGACTCCAGCGCGGTGGTGGCGTTCATGGCCAGGCACAGCGAGCAGCCGATTCGAACTTATGCGATCGGATTTTCCGGCAGTGCCGCCGACGAGTTTTACAACGAACTGCCGTTTGCCCGGCGCGTCGCCGAACTGTTTCACACCGAGCATCACGAGATCCAGGTCAAGCCGGATGTGGCTGGGCTGTTGCCGAAGTTGCTCTGGCACATGGACGAGCCGATCGCCGATACCGCCTTCATCACCACCTATCTGGTGTCGGAATTCGCCCGCAAGGACGTCACCGTGATTCTCTCCGGCGTCGGCGGCGACGAACTGTTCGGCGGCTATCGGCGTTACCTGGGCAACCATTACCTCAGCCATTTCGATCGCCTGCCCGGAACGGTGAAGCGTGCCGCGATCGAGTTGGGACGACTGCTGCCCTCGGACAGGCACTCGGGCGTGAGGAACCTGCTGCGCTACGTCAAAGGCCTGCTCGCCAGCGCCGACCTGTCCTTCGAGGAGCGCTATCTCTCCTACGTCGAGGTGTTCGGTCGCTCCGCCGCCGCGGATCTGCTGCTCCGGCAGCCGCAGACCTGCCATGAGGCGATCACCTCGGCCTTCGCCCAGGCGAACAGTTCCGACATGATGAACCGTCTGCTGGCGGTCGATGCTGAAACCCAACTGCCCGACGACCTGCTGCTGCTCACCGACAAAATGAGCATGGCTACCTCGCTCGAATGCCGCGTGCCCTTCCTCGATCACGACCTTGTCCAACTCGCCGCACGCATGCCGGAGAAACTGAAGCTGCGCGGCGGTGTGCTCAAGTACGCCCTGAAGAAGTCGCTGGCCGGGATATTGCCCGACGACATCCTGTATCGCAGCAAGCGCGGCTTCGGTACGCCGATGGGCGCCTGGCTCAAGGGAGAGCTGGCGCCGCTGCTCGCCTCGGTGCTCTCCGAGCAGGCGATCACCCGGCGCGGCCTGTTCCATTTCCCGGCAGTGCGCAAGCTGATTGCCGATCATGCCCGGAACGCGGTCGACGGC
>CAILCO010000120.1 GCA_903832735.1 uncultured Sterolibacterium sp. | reverse complement strand
GATATGTGTCCGTTCATCTGTCCGTTCCGATGCTCTCAATGCGAGATTTCCATGAACAACAAAATGCCGCCGTTTGGCCCGATACAGCTCAAGCATCTGCCGATTGACCACCTCGTTCGTTGGGGAGATCACCTGTCCGTTCGGCATCCAGGGATAGACGCGCAGCACAAGGCGATATTCGTCATGGGGACGCGGATCTTCGAAAAATGGCGCTGCGGCGGAAACGCCGATCAGTTGCGCCGCTCGGTCGACAAAATTGCTCTGCTTCTGAAGTTTCATTTTTCCTATGAAGAGCAGTTGCTGGCCGAAATCGACTTTGCCGATCTGGCGCCGCATATCGTCGAGCATCGCAGCATCATCAAGGATCTGGAATTTTTTCAGAGCCATTTCCCGTCCTTCGCAAATGGCCTGGCAAGACCCGCGAAATCGCTTCTTGCGCCCAGCTGGCCGGCCATGAAAACCGTCCTCGGCTTCACCATAGGCCACGTCGCAAGTTGCGACATGATGTTTGCCAGCACGCTCAGCGCCAGCCAGGACTGGCTGCAAGGAACCTCCTGAATCCGCCCAGAATCCTTCCCGGGCGATAGCCGCAAGCGGGGACTGCCCGCTGCCGAAAACGGCTGGCTGCAGGCCAGGAAATAGCGGCATGCAGTTAGTCGAAATACCCACTACCCGGTATCGTTTACGCGTAGTCGCGGTGGGACTATTGCTACCAAGATCAGTGAAAAAGGACCCTCGTGGGCAGAGCAAATCCTGCTGCGCTTAGCCGGCGGCAGGACGGGTGGGAGAGCAATCAATTCAGGACCGCTAACGCGGACTCGGGCCGGAACTATTATGAGGACATTGCCATGTTGTCTTTGATCGAAGGCTACAAAACCCAATATGCGGCGGTGAAGGATGAAGAACTGACGCTGCTGCAATATCTGGCGAAATGCAAGAGCCAACCCGAAACCTACGCAACCCCGGCGGAACGGATGCTCGCCGCGATCGGAGAACCGGAAATCATCGACAGCCGCAACGATCCGCGGCTGTCTCGGATCTTCGGCAATCGCGTGATCAAGCGCTACCCCGCATTCCGCGAGTTCTACGGCATGGAGGATGTGATTGCGCAGATCGTGGCGTTCTTCAGGCACGCTGCCCAGGGACTGGAGGAACGCAAGCAGATCCTGTATCTGCTCGGCCCGGTCGGCGGCGGGAAGTCGTCGATCGCCGAACGTCTGAAAAGCCTGATGGAGCTCAAGCCGATCTACGCACTCAAGGGCTCGCCGGTGAATGAGTCGCCATTGTCGCTGTTTGCGCCCGAGCAGTATGCAGAAGTGCTCGAAGCCGATTACGGCATTGCGCCCCGCTACCTCAACGGGATCATGTCGCCGTGGGCGATCAAGCGGCTGCAGGAATTCTCCGGGGATATTTCCCAATTCACCGTCGTCCGGGTGCAGCCATCGGTGCTGCGCCAGGTTGCCATCTCCAAGACCGAACCGGGCGACGAGAATAACCAGGACATTTCCACCCTGGTCGGCAAGGTGGACATTCGCAAGCTTGACCGCTATTCGCAAAGCGATCCCGATGCCTACAACTATTCCGGCGGACTCTGCCTCGCCAACCAGGGATTGCTCGAATTCGTGGAGATGTTCAAGGCGCCGATCAAGATGCTCCATCCCCTGCTCACGGCCACCCAGGAAGGCAACTTCAAGGGCACCGAAGGCTTCTCGGCGATTCCCTTCAACGGCGTGATCCTCGCGCATTCCAATGAATCCGAATGGCAGACCTTCCGCAACAACAAGCACAACGAGGCATTCCTGGACCGCATCTACATCGTCAAGGTGCCCTACTGCCTGCAGGTTTCGGAGGAGGTGAATATCTATCAGAAGCTGCTGCGCTCGAGTTCACTCGCGGCGGCGCCCTGCGCACCGGGCACGCTGGAAATGATGGCGCAGTTCTCGGTGCTCACGCGACTCAAGGAACCGGAGAATTCCAGCCTGTTTTCAAAGATGCGCGTCTACGACGGTGAGAGCCTCAAGGACACCGACACCAAGGCCAAGTCGCTGCAGGAATACCGCGAATATGCCGGCAGCGACGAAGGCATGAGCGGCGTCTCGACGCGTTTTGCCTACAAGATCCTCTCCAGCGTGTTCAACAACGACCAGGCTGAGATCGCCGCCAATCCGGTTCATCTGATGTATGTGCTGGAACAGAAAATCGCCCGCGAGGACCTGCCCGAGGAAGTCGCGCGGCGTTACCAGGAATTCATCAAGGGACAACTGGCGCCGCGCTACGCCGAATTCATCGGCAAGGAGATTCAGACCGCTTATCTCGAATCCTATTCCGAGTATGGCCAGAATATCTTCGACCGCTATGTCATTTACGCCGATTGCTGGATGCAGGACGAGGAGTTCCGCGATCCCGACACCGGCGAGATATTCAGCCGCGCGGCGCTCAACAGCGAACTGGAGAAGATCGAGAAACCCGCGGGAATCGCCAATCCCAAGGACTTCCGCAACGAGATCGTCAATTTCGTGTTGCGCGCCCGAGCCAGCCATGGCGGCAAGAATCCTGCGTGGAACAGTTACGAGAAGCTGCGCGAAGTGATCGAAAAGAAAATGTTCTCGAACACCGAAGACCTGCTGCCGGTGATCTCGTTCAACGCCAAGGCATCTGCGGATGACCAGCACAAGCACCAGAACTTCGTCGATCGCATGGTCGGCAAGGGTTATACGGAGAGACAGGTCCGGCTGCTTTCGGAGTGGTACCTGCGGGTGCGTAAGTCCTCGTAAGTAACTGTCGCCAGTCAAGGAGTTGGCCATGTTGCAACTGATCGATCGGCGCTTGAACAGTCCCAACAAAAGCGCGGTCAACCGCGAACGTTTTCTGCGCCGCTACAAGCATCACATCCGCCATGCCGTGCAAGAGCAGATCAGCACGCGCTCGATCACCGACATGGATCAGGGTTGCGACGTCAACGTGCCGGCCAAGGATGTCTCCGAGCCGAGCTTTCGCCACGACAAGGGCGGCGACTGGGAGATCGTCCATCCCGGCAATCGCCAGTTCGCCAGGGGCGACCAGATCGACCGGCCCAACAGCGGTTCAGGAGGCGGTGCCGAGGGCGAACCAGGTCGCGGCGGAGCCGAGGATGATTTCACTTTTACCCTGTCCCGTGATGAATTCCTCGCGATCTTCTTCGATGGCCTGGAGTTGCCGCGCCTGATTGCCAACCATCTGGGCAACGTGACGCGAAGCAAGCCGAAATGCGCGGGCTACGTCAGTTCCGGGCCGCCCTGCAACCTCTGCGTCGTGCGCACCCTGAGAACCTCTCTGGGCCGGCGCATCGCACTGGGCGCGCCGGCCAGGGATTGCCTGGAACTGGCGCGCGAACAGCACAGTCGCGCCGCGGCGGAAGGAGCCGATGCGGCGGTGGTCGCCGCGCTCGGGCAGGAAGTCTCGGAGCTCGAGGCCTATCTCGCTCGTTTGCCCTTCATCGACGAAATCGACCTGCGCTACCGCAACCGGATCAGCGTACCGCAGCCCCAGGCGCGCGCGGTGATGTTCTGCCTGATGGATGTCTCGGCCTCGATGGACTGGTCCAAAAAGGACCTGGCCAAGCGTTTCTTCACCTTGCTCTATCTGTTCCTCTCGCGCAAGTACGAGCAGGTCGATCTGGTCTTCATACGCCACACCGACGACGCCGAGGAGGTCGATGAGCAGACCTTCTTTCACGATACCAAGAGTGGCGGCACCATCGTCTATGGCGCCCTCGAATTGATGCAGACCATCTGCGCCGAACGCTATCCCGTGTCGGGCTGGAACATCTACGCCGCGCAAGCTTCCGACGGCGACGCCTTCGGCGCCGATGTCAGCCGCAGCGGCCGCCTGCTCAGCGAAGCGCTGCTGCCGCTGGCACGCTACTTCGCCTATGTCGAGATTCCCGATAGTGCCGAGCAGCGACCCAGCACCCTGTGGATGGAGTACGAACAGGCCGGGCGGGGCCAGGAAAACTTCGCCATGAAGCGGATTCGCGAACGCAGCGAAATCTATCCGGTGTTTCGCGAACTGTTTCGCAAGGAGGCTAGCGCATGAACCCGATCTCGACCGGCAGCGACTGGGATTTCGAGCTGATCGAACGCTACGACAGGGCAATTGCCACAGTTGCGGAGGAGTATGGACTCGACATCTATGCCAATCAGATCGAGATCATCACCTCCGAGCAGATGCTCGATGCCTATGCCTCGAACGGCTTGCCGGTAGGCTACCCGCACTGGAGCTATGGCAAGGAATTCATCCGCAACGAGCGCGCCTACCGCAGCGGCATGCAGGGGCTGGCCTACGAGATCGTGATCAATTCGGATCCGTGCATCGCCTACCTGATGGAAGAGAATTCCATGATGATGCAGGCACTGGTCATCGCTCACGCCTGCTACGGTCACAATTCGTTCTTCAAGGGCAACTACCTGTTCCGCCAGTGGACCTGCGCCGACGGCATCCTCGACTATCTGGTCTTCGCCCGCCGCTACGTGATGGAGTGCGAGGAGCGCCACGGCATCGAAGCGGTGGAAGAGGTGCTCGATTCCTGTCATGCCCTGATGCACCAGGGCGTCGATCGCTACAAGCGTCCTGCGCCCTTGTCGCTGCGCGATGAAGCGTCGCGCGCCAGGCAGCGGGAGGAAGAGCAGCGCAGGCAATTCAACGACCTGTGGCGTACCCTGCCGCGGACTACGGATGCGGCGGGCGCCTCCAGGGTAGCCCGCTACCCGGCAGAGCCGGAAGAGAACATCCTCTACTTCATCGAAAAACATTCGCCCAAACTCGGTCCATGGCAGCGCGAGCTGGTGCGCATCGTCAGGAAGCTCGCCCAGTACTTCTATCCCCAGAGCCAGACCAAGGTGATGAACGAAGGCTGGGCGACATTCTGGCATTACACGCTGGTGAACCGCCTTTACGAAAAGGGCCTGGTCAACGACGGCTTCATGCTGGAATTCATGCATAGCCACAGCAATGCCATCTATCAGCCCGGATTCGACGAGCGCGGCTACAGCGGCATCAATCCTTACGCACTCGGTTTTGCCATGATGCGCGACATCAGGCGGATCTGCGAACGACCCAGCGACGAGGATCGCCATTGGTTCCCGAAACTTGCCGGTAGCGACTGGCTGAAGTCGCTCGATTTCGCCATGCGCAATTTCAAGGATGAATCCTTTATTGCCCAGTACCTGAGCCCGCGTGTCATTCGTGAATTCCGCCTGTTCGCCGTTGCCGACCATCAGCGCAAGGAGAAACTCGAAATCGACAGCATCCATGACGACGCGGGCTACCGCCGGGTGCGCCACCTGCTGGCCGAGCAGCTGACACGCGACGCCAGGCTGCCGGATATCCAGGTCGTGGGCTATGAGCAGGACGGCGACCGCTCGCTGAGCTTGCAGCATCGTATCTTCCGCGGGCGCCCGGTCGCCGAGAACGAAGCGAGCGAAACCCTCAAGCATTTGACGCGCTTGTGGGGCTTTGCCGTGAATATCGAAGAAATCTACGAGGTCGAGCAAGCGGCCTAGCCGCCCTGGCAGCCTGTCGGGCTGTCGATGAACCCGCCCTCCGCCTCCGTCATCGCGAGGCCGAAGGCCGTGGCGATCCATGGTAACAATACCAAAGAACTGGATCGCCGCGCTGCGCTCGCGATGACGAGGAAGGGTTCATGACCCCGTGTGCAGTTTCGGCGACGCCGAAACACGAGACTTTCCACGCATCCACTGGGAAAGCCCGACAGCCTGCTGGCATCAACTGCAGGTAATACCTTCGCGTATGGCGTACTTGGTGAGGGAAGCCACGCCATGCAGATCCAGTTTGCGCATGATGTTGCGACGATGCACTTCGACCGTGGCATAAGCGATATGCAGATTGCCGGCAATCTCGGCCGACGTCGATCCCTCGGCGATCAACTGGAGCACCTGGCGTTCCCTTGCGCCCAAGCGCGGCGCGGCCGAAATGGCCACCCGGTCATTGCGCGCAATCAGGGAATCGGTCAGGGTGGAGGCGACTTCGGCGCACAAATATTTCCGGCCCTGGCGGATCGTCCGGATGGCGCGCTGCAATTCGTCGGCGGCTTCGGACTTGGTGACATAGCCGTATGCGCCCGCATCGAGCATATCGAGCACATACTGGCGTTCCGAATAGGCGGAAAGCGCGATCACCCTCAATTCCGGGCAGGACGCGGTCAGCCGCCGCGTCGTCTCGATGCCGTTCATGCCCGGCATGCCGACATCCATGCAGACGATATCGGGTTTGAGTTCCTTGGCGAGTTTGAACAGATCAAGCCCATTGTTGGCTATCCCCAGAACCTCGATATCCGTGTCCATTTCGAGCATCAGGCGCAGGGACTCGGCAAAAATCTGGTGATCGTCGGCAAGCAGCACGCGTACTTTCATGGTTCTTCTCCTTCGGCGATAGCCGTCCGGTAGCAGCTTCGTTGACTAGGGCGCAAACTAAGGCTCAATCTTCAGACAAATCACACAAACCCTTGCGCAAACCCCGGCAAGGGGGCCGATGAATCTTTAGGTGAAAAAAATCTACAGCATAATTCGTCACAGCGCAACACTTACCGAGGTGCCCTTGCCGAGCGTGGAATCGAGGGAAAACATGCCCCCGATATACTCGCTGATTTCCCTCATGTTGAGGACGCCCTGGCCGGCGCTGCCGCCGTCCCTGCCGATCAATTCAGGATCGAAGCCGAGGCCGTCATCGACGATGCTCAGGACGATGGCTCCGTCGTCGTCTTCCTTGAGCACCACTTCGATCAGGCTGGCCTGGGCATGTTTGGCACAATTGGTCACGGCTTCCTGGACCACGCGAAACAGCATTGCTTCCTTCTCCGTGCCGAGGCGGCCGGGTTGGCACGCGCAGTTGAGGTGCACCGCGGTGCCGGTACGGCGGCTGTACTGTTGCAGGTAGCCTTCCAGTGCCGGCACCAGACCGGCGTAATCGAGCAGGGAAGGCCGCAGCTCGGCGCAGATTTCGCGAATCCTGATCGTCGTATCCTCGAGCAGTGCGCTGGTATCGGCCAGCAGTTCGTTGACCTCATGTAGCGGGCATTCCTGGGGCATGCGCTGGGAAAGCATTTTCAGGTTGATGTCGATGGCGGCCAGATTCGGGCTGGTCTGGTCATGCAGGGCGGCAGACAGCATCCGTCTGCCGTTTTCCTGGGCGGAAACCAGGCGACGCGACAGATCGCTGAGCCGCCGCAGGTATTCTTCCCGCTCCTTTTCCAGTTTCTTTCGCTCGGTCATGTTGAACAAGGTCGAGCGGGTCATCATGAAGCCCCCTTCCCTGTCGCGGATGGTTGTGGCACTCAGCAGCACCGGAACGATATTGCCTGTCTTGCCGACCAGTTCCATTTCGAGATCGTAAATTTCTCCGAATTTCATCGGCCGGGGAAAGGTCTGGTGAAATGTCGGCGCGCATTCCGGCGTCAGCAAATCGAGGAAATGCTTCTTGCCGACGACCTCGTCCCGCGAGTAACCCAGCCACTTCAGTTCCTCGTCGTTGATCCGCTGGAAGATACCCGCCTTGTCCAGCGAGTGATAGCCACAAGGGGCGTTCTGGTACAAGTCTTCGAGATCCCGGGCGTAATCGCGTATGGTCTTGTTGGCGTCGGCGATCCGCTGTTCGTTCAGCTTGCGCTCGGTGATGTCCTGGAAGGTGCCACGTAACTTGATCGTCCTGCCCTGATCATCGCGGACCGGCGTCAGCACGGCGGCCTGATGGCCGACGCGTTGGCCAGGCAGGGCAATCTGCAATTCCAGTTCGATCCGCTTGCCGGTGACCATGGCATAGCGGGTTTGGTGACGCAGCAGTTTTGCGCTGCGCCGGGAATAGTAGATTTCCATTTCCTCGACCCCGGCCGGCCCCAAGGCCGGATCGCGCTCGAACAACCGGTACATCTCCGGCGACCAATACCAGGCTTCCGTCTCCAGATCGTATTGCCAGTGGCCGATCCTGGCGATGCCCTGGGCCTCGTGGAGCAGTTCTTCGCTTTGCCGGAGTTCGGCTTCGATCTTGAGTTTCGCTTCGTGTTCCGCGAATTGGCACATCGCGAAGGACAAGCCATTGGAAATTTCCTTGAGCAGTTGCGCAACCTCGGTGTCGAACAGATTTGCCTTGTCGCTGTAGGCCGAGAGCACCCCGACGGCGACCCCGTCGCGCAGTATCGGCAGCGAAATCGTGGCGCGAATGGCATAATCGGCAACCTGATTTCGCCACAGGGCCGTGGCCGGATCGCTGCTGATGTCGTTGCTGATCTGGCTGCGCCGTTGAAGAAATGCGATTCCCGCGGGGCTCTGTGCCTCCGGCGCATCCGGATGGGTGCAGATCCTGGTTCCCTCGAGGTAGCCGTAGCTGTCGCCATAGCAATGGTTGATCAGCAGATGCTCGCCATCCGGATCGGCCAGGCCGATCCAGGCCATGACCAGCCCGCCATGCTCGACGCAGACCCGGCATGCGGTGCGGAACAATTGCTCGATGTCGTTGCTGCGCGCGACCATCTGGCTGACCGCGGAAAGCGTGGCGGAGAGCCGGGACAGACTGAGGATATCGGCATTACGCTGTTCCTGTTCGCTGATGTCGCGGATGATCTGCTGGGTGCACAGGACGCCGCCGACATCCACCGTGACCATGCTGACTTCCACGGGGAAGACGCTGCCGTCCTTGCGCCGGTGGTAGCTGCCGCGCGGCAGCCGGTTTTCCCGTCTGCGATCGTGGTGCGGAGCCATTGAATCGCCGCCGGCACGCGCATCGGCCTGCAGGCTGGTGCAGTTCATGGCGAGCATCTCAGCCCGGCTATAGCCATAACTGCGCAGGCAATGGTCATTGACGTCGATGATGCGATTCCCGGCATCGAGCAGGATGATGTTGTCGTTGGCATGCTTGACCAGCAGTTCGATGCGCTGGGAGAGCATCAAGCGCGCGGCTTGGCTACGATAGTGATCATTGAGCCAGAGCGCGACCACTAGGAGTTTGATGGCGATGAGCGCCGCTGCGATCGTGGCGATGGCGTTGAGCGTGCCATACACCTCGTCTTCATCGACCTTGGCCACCACCTGCCAGGAAGTCCCGGCCACCTGCAGGGCGTAGCCGAGGCAAGACCGGTTGCGGTAATCGAAGCCGGTACCGCCGCTGCCCGGATCGCCGAGCAGCCTGGCCACCAGCTGCCGGGGCGCCTCGCTCGGCAGGCGCAGGCTGAGCGGCGGATCGCTGCGCTGGCGCAAACTGTTGAGGATCAGCCAATCATCATGATCACGGCGCAGCAGCAGGATTTCCGCGCTGGCACTGCTGCCTGGCCAATTCTGCAGTTGCGGATAGAGCCGGCGCTCGGGATCCAGGGCGACATGGGCCAGCGCCGTGGTGCGGCCGGCGGCAGCCGCCTTGAGCGGCATGACAAAGCCGACATTGACGACGCTCCCGCCTGCGGCATCGTCGACAGCGAAGTCTTCCAGCACCGCTTCGCCCCCTTGCGCGGTTGCCTGCGCCAGGCTGCCGCGCAATGGCCGCTGGCTCTCCAGCGCCGTGCTCAGCAACGGGGCACCGGCCGCATCGTACAAGGCGACGTGGCGAAAATGTCCGGCATTTTGCAGCGCCTGCAGGCGCGCCAATAGCCGCTCGCGTCTCGCGTCGTCGCGCCTGCCGCTGTCCTGCCATTGGCCGAGTTCGGCGATGAATTCCGGCGTGTTGAGCGCAAGCAGCGTATCGTTGCGGGCATCGGCAAGCCAGGTCTCGATCCGGGCTACCTTGAGCCTGGCCGCGCCTTCCAGATTTTCCTTCGCCTTGCTCGCCAGGGTATCCCTGAACGACAGGTACAAACCTGTGCCGAGGCTGGCGGTCGCGAACAGAAAGAGCAGCAGACCCATTGCGACAGTCGGCGAGGCGATCCAGGCACGGCCTTTAGCGGCACCGCCCAGGGGCAGACTGTGCTGGACTGGCCGGCTATTGCGCACGAACAGGGACAGTGCGCTGGCGCCGACGAAGACGGCTTCGAGGAGCAGGTCGATCCGGGTACTGTTCGCCTGTCCGGTGGCGAGCAGATCGCGCAATTGATGCGAACAGGCGAACCATGCGGCACCGAGCAACAAGTAGGTGAGGCTGAAGCGCAATGCGGGAGAACTCGGGCCAGGGAGAAATGATTCGGCCAAGCTGAATGGAAGTCTCACGATAGCTATCCCTCGTCGGCGAGACTGCTCCCTCGCCCGCGTCTCCTGGTTAAGCTTGGTCAGCGAGCAACGATCGCTGCGTTCATGCCACGGCGAAATACTATCTTTAAGTCTAAAACAGTACAAATACCGGTTTCCCGTTATTCCTCGTAGGTCATGCCGATTCGGCTTGCCGATTTCGTCACATAGCCGTGCTCTATCGCATAGGCCGTGAGCATCGATCCGTTGCGCAGCCCGAGCTTCTGCCTCAGGCTGGCGCGATGTTTCTCCACGGTTTTGACGCTGAGGCAAAGAATCAGCGCAATGTCCTTGTTGGCGTTGCCTTCGGCAACCAGTTTCAGCACTTCCCGCTCGCGCAGCGTCAATGTTTCGCTGTTGGCAACGCCGACCATGCCTAAGGAGAGAAAGCGATTGACCACGCGTTCGGAAATTTCGCGACTCAGATAAACCTTGCCGGCGAGCAACATGCGGATGGCCGTCAACAATTCCGCCTGGCCCGATTCCTTGATCAAATAGCCGGAGGCGCCGACTCGCAGCGCCGCCTGAACATACTCGTCGGACTTGTGCAGGGTCACCACCAGCACCTTGATCTCCGGCTCCCGTCGCTTGATTTCGGCGATTGCTTCGATACCGTTGATCCCGGGCAGCGAAATATCCATGATCACCAGTCTGGGCCGCAGCGAGCAGGCCAGGCGCACCGCGTCCAGACCGTTGTCCACCTCGCCGACGATTTCCAGGTCCACCTCTTCTGCCAACAGGGCCCGGATGCCTTCGCGCATCATGGCGTGATCGTCGGCTAACAGCATGCTGTTCCTGATACCCATCTGCATCACCTCGTCATTTGCTGCCAGCCCGCTGCGGCGTTGTCGCAGCAGTGGTCGCAGGCGGATTGCTGGGAAGAACTCGCGCCGTCGCCATGAAGATCCACTCGGAGTACTTCAGCTTGTTTTCAAAACTGGAATTCAACAAGCTGAAATTCGCCTTCTTCAACGGCTCGCGCTCGGAAAGGCTGTACACACCGAACACTTGACCCTCCGCCGACTTGAGCGTCCCCCAATCGGGACTGCCGGTCATCGGGTCGACAAATATTTTCCGCAAATATCGTTTCACCCCGGCCGAGCGCGGGTCCAGCACCAGATCTTCCAGGGCCATCGGGTATCTTCCGTTGGACTTGAAATAGCCGTTGATCGCTCTCCGAAACTGATTGCCGACGAACAGTAACTCCTTTTCCTTTTCGCGCTGCGCCACCGTTTGCCAGACCTGACCGACCGCCGCGAGCGAGGCCCCGGCAAGGGCAACCGCGAGCAGTACGGCAAGATAGGTGAAACCGCTTTGCCTACCACGCACTGTAAGGAGTGCCATCACTGCCGTTGCCCGGCGCGCCGCTGTGGATATCAAGAACTCCTCCTTTTTCCAGGTTCTCGGGGGGGACGATGGTCCAGGTCGTGGTGCTTTCGGTGAGCGGATCGAAGGGCAGGCTGCGCAGGTATTTCTGGCTCACCAGAGCCGCCAGTTGCTCGGGATATTTGCCGGTGTCGCTGTAGTACTTGTCGAGCGCATCGCGGGTCGAGGCCAGGTTGGACTTGAGTATCGTCTGTTTCGATTTATCGACGCTATGGAAATAGCGCGGCATGGCGATGGTCAGCAGGAGCGAGATCACGGCCAGGACGATGACCAGTTCGATCAGCGTGAAACCGTTGCTGGACCTGGGCTGGAGTCTATTCATGGCGCTCACCGGCTCACCATTGCCGATAAGGGATGCCGTTCAGCGCGACGCCCGTAGCAAGCGTGTAGACGTCGTAGACGTCTTCCCCTTCCTGCGGCGCGTCGGGCGGACTGGCATAACTGCGTTTGCCCCAGGTGGCCTCCGCCGGCAGGCTGGCGTCGGTGGACAACGGGTCACGCGGGATGCGCCGGAGAAAATAGATCTTCTGATCCTTGTTCGGGCTTTTCGCATCCGCGACGCCATCCACGAGGACTTGCAGCGTCGGCGGATAGCCGGTCTTCTGGGCTTCGGCGAGGACACGCCCTTCATCCGCAGCCTGCTTGTAGGCATCGATGGCGCTCCTGATCTGGCGCAGCGCCTCGTGCAACTCGCTTTCCCGGCTGCGCTGGACGGCGACTTCAGCCATCGGGAAGGCCGCGCTCGCCAGCAAGCCGACAATGGCCACCGTGATCACCATCTCGATCAGGGTGAATCCCGATCGATGAGCCGATGATTTGTGCGCTTTCATGGCGACGCCTGGATGTTGATCGACAGGGGTTGCGGCACGGTGACCGTTACCGCGGCGCTGTTGTCGCCGCTCGCCTCGATGCTGGATACGCTCACCAGCGCCGGACTCTGGCTGCGCAAGACTTCGAACTGGATGGTCGCCACGCCGCCCCCATTGCTGGTCACGCTGCCGGCTTCGCTGGCGAGATCGGCGATCAGCGTGCCGCCGTTTTCGTCGATCTGGCCGGCGAAGTTCGACTTGACGCCGTTGCGGCGGATCAGGTCGCCCTCGGTGACAGTCAGGGCTTTCAGGGTTTCGTTGTCGTATTGCAGCACGGCATGGATGGCCGTCAGCGCGGCGCCTCCCTGGAGATTCACCGCGACCGTGATCTTGTCGCCGACCTTGGCCCGCGCCGGACCGGTCAGGACGGCGGACAGGGACTGGCTGGCGGCCGCTGCGAGGCGCTGCTGCGGACTGAGCTGCGCGCTCTGCTGCGGACCTGTCCGCGGAGCGGACGACCCGGTGCCGCTTTGACTGAGCACAGTGCCTGTGCCGGCGGCCTTGAGGCTGGATTCGCCATAGCGGATACTGGTTTCGGTGCCCGACCAGAGCTCCAGCAAGTCGGCCTCGGCTGCCTGATTGTTGCGGATGATGTGCGGCGTCACGGCCAGGACGATTTCGCGGTTCTGCCAATCGTCGGCATTGATCCCGAAGAGCCGCCCGAGCACGGGGATGTCGCCGAGCAGGGGCACCTTTTGTGCTGCGCCACTGCTGGTGAACGCCCGCACCAACCCGGCGAGAACCTGGGTTTCGCCATCGTGCAGGCGCAGGATCGTCGAGGCATTGTTGGTCGTGGTCGAATAGGCCAGTGTGCCGGTCTGGATATTCTCGTACTTGTCGCCCAGATCGCTCACTTCCATGTTCAGCTTGATGGCCACTTCGCCGTCCAGGTGCACCGTCGGTTCGACCTCCAGTTTGATCCCGGTGTCGAGGTACTGAATGTTGGTGTTGTAGACCGATGCCTGGCCGGTAGTGTTGGGCACGGCTGCACTGGAGATGATCGGCGTGCGGCTGCCGATCATGATCTTCGCCTTCTCCTTGCTGCGCGCCCTGATCCGCGGATTGGCCAGCACCCGGGTATCGCCATCGCTTTCCAGCGCGCTCAGCGCCACGCCGAAGGGCGTCGCGGTGACCGTGACATCGGCGGAGGTACGGTTCTTGTACTGCGCCAGAGTCATCGAGTTGGGCAACATCCAGCTCACCGAATTGGGCCAGTTGACGCCCAGTTGCAGCGATCGATTGCGATTCATGTCGAGCAGTTCCAGTTCGATCATGACCTCCGCTTCCGCCTGATCCATGGACGCCACCAGGTTTTCGGCAAGGCGCACGACCTGCAGCGTATCGCGGACCACGACCGCATTGGTTTTTTCATCGACATAGACGTCCTTGGCCTTGAGGATGGTCTTGAGCATGCTCTGCACCTGCTTGGGATCCGCATTGGTCAGAGCAAAGCGGCGGATTTTCAACTCCTGATAATCCTTGGTCTTGGCCTGATTGAGCGGGTAGATCAGCACCGTGTTCTCCCCGAGCACGCGCTTTTCGAGTTGGTTCTGCAGCAGGATCAGGTCCAGCGTTTCCTCGACCGGCGTGTCCTTGACGAAGATGGTGACCTTGACGTCGTTGCGCACATCCTTGTCGACCAGGATATTGAGCGCGGTGGTCCGGGCGATCGCTTCCAGCACCATCTTCAGATTGGCCTCGCGGAATTGCAGGGTGACCGGTTTGCGACCCTTGATATTCAGCGTCGGGCCGCTGAGGTTTTCCTTCAGGGCGGATTCCGCCAGTACGAAGCGCAGTTGATTGGCCTTCACATTATTGGGATCTTCCACCAGGATGGCTTCGATGCTCGATCGGGCAGCGGCGCTATCGCCGTTCTTGACGGCCGCTTGCGCGTCGGCCAGCCACTTGCCGTGACGCTTGCTGGCGTCGAGATCGACCAGGCCCTTGCTTGCTGACCTGTTGTTCGGCTCTATCCTCAGCACCCGGCGATATTGGGTTTCGGCGGCATCGTAATGCTCCAGCGCCAACTCGCTGCCGGCCACGGCCAGGATGCGGGTGAGGACCTGTTCGCGTTGGCGCAGGTAATCGCGCCTGGCGGCGACATTGTTCGGATCGGCCTTGACGGATTCCTCGATCTTGGCCAGACCTTCTTCGTAGCGGCCGTCGCCGACCATGGCCAGGCCGTCGCGACGCAGCGTCTCGCTGGCGCAGGCGGCCAGCAGGAAGACCGCCGCCAGGGCCGTCAAGCTCACCAGTTGCCTGGTCAGACGGTGCCAGAGAGGCGTCGTCACGAGAGGCGCCGTAACGACGGATACCTTGAACTGAACTATGCGCTGGGATCTCACTACAGCACTCCTGTGTTGAGCATCTGCTTGGTGGCAAGCGGCAGATAGACGAAAGTCAGTTGTCCGCCCGTTATGCTTTCAACCTGGTAGGTCCTGTCGATGATGTCGCCGATGGCGACGGTAAACAGCAGTTCGCCCCGCGCCAGGAGGTATAGGCTGCGCTGGCCCTCGATGTACTGGCCGATGTAGGTAAATGGCAGCGGCGGCGCCGTCGGCTTCGGCGGCGGGGCCGGAGGCGGAGGCGGCGGTGGCGGCGGCGGCACATACCAGGAAAAACTCTTGAACAGATCGGGAACCTCGGCGGGCGGGACGGGACGATCGGCGCCCGCCAGGAATCCGCTGAACGGCGTTTCCCGCGCGCCTTCCCGCGCAGTTTCCCGCGTACTTTCCCTATCACCCGCCGCAGCCATTGCCGGCGCCTGAGCGAGTACTGCGCTCCGATTCGCGCTGCTCAGTGCGCCGCTCGGTGCGCTGCTCGGTGCGCTGCTCTGTGATTTTGCCGATGCCAGACCACCCTCCTCGTCCGGCGCGAAATGGATCAGGACCAGGGTCGCGGCCAGACCCAGGACCAATGCCAGGTGCACGCGACTGAGCTTCATGAGCTCTTCTCCAGGAAGAGCAGGAAGACGATGTGCGCCTCGACCGTGGCATCGCCGACCTTGTCCCGCTTCAGGGACAGGCTGTCCAGCGCCAGTGCCGGTGCCGTTGCCAGCGCGGCGCCGATGAATCTGCGGATTTGCGGATAACTGCCCTTGACCGGGAAGACGATGCGGAATTGATCCAGGTGCGCGAATTTTTCCTGATTGAGCGAGTATTCGCCCAATTCCAGATCGAGGTTCTGGGCGGCGGCCAAGGCGTAAATTTTGCCCAGCCAGTCGGGAATCGTGGTCTCCTTGGGGAATGCACGATAGAAGGCCTGCAACTGCTCCGCCGGCGACAGCGCACCTGGATCGCCGCGCTGGTCGTGCTGATACCTGATCATGGCCGCCGCTATCTGCTCACTGAGCTGATGGCTGCGTGCGTTCGCCGGCACCAGCACGAGCAGCGCGTAGACCGCCGCCGCGGCAATCAGGACCAGTCCGATTCCGCCGGGCAGGCCGCAGCGCATCAGCCAGTAGACCAGCGAGCGACGGAGCAGGACGCTGTTCATGACTTGATCATCCATTTTGCCGTGATGCGAAAGCGGATCGGTTTCTCCCGGTCCTGCTGATTGATCTGGTGGGTATGCAGCATCAGTCCGGAAAAAATCTCCTGCTGCTGCAACTTGCGAAAGTTGTCGAGCATCGCTTCGAGGTTTCGGGCTTCACCGGTGACGACGATTTCATGGCTGCCGGCGTCCGGCGCCAGCGACAGGATGACTACCGGCTGCTTCGCCTCGGCTTCGAAGGTTTCGAAGAGCGTTTCCCAAGGCTGGTTGAGGCGCTCGGCAATGATCATCGCCCGCTTCCATTCGGCCAGCAGCTGGGCATCTACATTGCCGTGCGCGCTCGTTCGGCGAGCCTCGATGGCCGATTGGATCTTGTGCAGGCGCTCCTCGGCAGCGCCATCGGCGGGTTGCCAGACCCACTGCTGCCAGCCGACTGCGGCAGTCGCGCAGAGCAGCCCGAGCAGCAACACCAGCCAACCGGTCCAGTGGGGCCGCCTTGCTTTGACGAAATCCAGGTATATGCGCTGCATCGCCGTCAACCGATCATGGCGAAGCCGAAGCGGCCGTCGCTTAAGGGAGAATAAGCGCCGGACGCCTTCGGACTCAGCTGGCGAAAACGCAGTGGCGTGTCGGAGCGCAACGACAGCGTGGCTTGGTCCGGCGCAAAGACCAGCACCTCCGTCGCTGCGCTTTCGGCATTCGCCAGCAGGCACTCGTAGTCGATCAGTTGCGGCAGCGTTGCGCACCAGTCGGCGCCGACGCGCAGGCTGCGCAGCCACTGCCAGCGGCCGTGTTCGAGCAGGGCCAGGCTGAGTCGATTCTCTTCGTGCACGACCAGCCAGGCCGAGCATTTTCTGTCGAAGTGTCGCCGCCAGCAATTGGCCACCGCCACCAGGCTGGGTTGCAGCGAGACCAGGAGCGCACCGGCCGCCTGGGCCGCGTCGCTGATGGCCTCCACCAGTCCGGCATCGACCGCAGCGGCCAGGCGTGGAATCCCGGGGGCGTCGTGACTCAGGCGGATGGACCAGGTCGCGGCAACGTCGCCGAATACATCGGCAAAGCCCAGCCTGGCGGCCGCGAGTTCCTCTTCCGGGTCTTGCAAATCGTCGCGCCACGGCAGCAGCTGATAGCGCATGAAATGGCCGGAGAGCATCACCTCGAGCCGGCGACATGCGCCCTCGCGCAACACCTCGGACAGGGCCGCGACGGCGCCGGACCAGTCGCCGCCGTCGGTGCCCTCGCGGGCAGGGACAGGACAGCTCTTCGTCTCGACGATACGGCGGGGAATGCCGCGCCGGCGCACTGCCAGCACTTCGCTCGGCGCGAGAAAGACCGCCAGATGCTCAGTCGACAAAGGTGACACGATTGATCTCCATTAGCGTGGTTTCGCCCTGGCGGACGAGGTCGAGTGCCGATTCACGGAGGAAGCGCGTGCCATTTGCCCGGATCGCTTCCTTGATCTGGCGGATCGGCGCGCGGGCCACGATCAGTTCGCGGATGCTGTCGCTCAGATGCAGTATCTCCGCGATCGCGCGGCGACCCTTATAGCCGCTGCCGCGGCAACTGCCGCAACCTCTGCCGGCACGGAAAGCAAAGTCGGCGACCATCGCCCGGGTCAACCGGGAATCGGCCAGAAGCTTGTCAGTAGGCTGGTCGTCAGCGCTGCAATTCGGGCAATTGATGCGCAGCAGGCGTTGCGCCAGAACGCCGTTCAACGCCGAGACAAAGCTGTAGGGATCGACGCCCATGTTGGTGAAACGATTGATCACGTCGAGGACATTGTTGGCGTGCACCGTGGTGAATACCAGGTGACCGGTGAGTGCCGACTGGATGGCGATCTGCGCGGTTTCGGCGTCGCGGATTTCCCCCACCATGATCTTGTCTGGATCGTGGCGCAGGATCGAGCGCAGGCCCCGGGCGAAGGTCAGACCCTTGCGTTCGTTGACGGGGATTTGCAGGACGCCGGCCAACTGATACTCGACCGGATCCTCGATGGTGATGATCTTGTCCCGTCCGTGGTTGATCTCGGCGATGGCGGCATACAGCGTGGTCGTCTTGCCGCTGCCGGTCGGACCGGTCACCAGCAGCATGCCGTAAGGCTCGCCGGCCAGGCGGCGCAGGAACGCCGTGATCTGCTCGTCGAAGCCCAGGCTGGCCAGTTGCAGGCCCTTGATCTGGTCGCTGAGGGTCCTCTTGTCGAGGATGCGCAGCACCGCATCCTCGCCGTGAATGCTCGGCATGATCGAAACCCGCAGATCGATTTCATGGCCCTGGATGCGCACGCGGAAACGGCCGTCCTGCGGCACGCGGCGCTCGGCGATATCGAGTTCGGACAAGACCTTGATCCGGGAAATGGTCTGCTCGGCCATCTCCACCGAGGGAACCGATCCGACGATGCCGAGCACGCCATCGATACGATATTTGATGGTGATGCCTTTGGCGTCACTCTCGAGGTGGATGTCGCTGGCATCGGCACGCAGGGCATCGTAGATGGTCGAATTGACCAGGCGCACCACCGGGCTGGAATCTTCGGCAATGCCGCGAAAAGACAGCTCCACGACTGCGTCGTCGCCGCCCTGTTCGGCGCCGGCGTTGGGCAATGCCGTGTCGATGGCATGCAGCCCTTCCTCATGACGCGAGAGCAAGGCGGAGAGATCGGCACGAGCGGCGAGACAGATCCGGTAGGGCTCCCTGATCCGCGCCTCCGCCCAGGTCTGCAGGCGTGCGTCGAAGGGGTCAGCGACGATCAGCCGCAAGCCGCCCTCGTCGCCGCGCAACAGCAGGCATTCCCGGCTCATGGCTTCGCTGAAGCCGACGATGTCGAAGGCAGGAGTCATGCCGCGCAGTTCGTCGATACTCAGCACCGGCATGCCCAGCGTCGCCCCGAGCCTGGCCAGGAACTCGTCGCCCGAGTCACTCGATGGGCCCGACTGCTCTGCCAGCACTTCGACCATGGCAATCCCGGCCGAGCGTCCCAGGCAGTTCGCCTGGGCCAGTTCAGCATAGGCAAACGGCTTCGCCGCGGTGGCGATCATCGTCGTCATTGAATGCTCCCGGCCAGCTCGAAAATGGGGAAGTACATCATCACTACAATCGCCCCGATGACGATGCCGATGAAAGCCATCAGCAGCGGTTCGAACAGGCGTAGGAACCAATCGACCCAGCGGGCGATATCCTCGTCGTAGAAATGCGCAACGCGCTCCATCATTTCGCCCATCCGGCCGGTCTTCTCGCCGACGCGCAACATGCGCAGCGAAACCGAGGTGGTCAGGCCGCAGGATTCCATCGCCGTCGAAATCGGCATGCCTTCGCGGATCCGCTGGGTGGACGCCGCCAACTGCCGGCGCATCGCGCCTTGCAATAGATGGGAGGCCATCTGCAGCGCCGCCATGATCGCCGTGCCGCCCAGGAGAAGCATCCCGACAGTGCGGTAAAACCGCGCCAGTTGGTACATCCGCAGGCGCTCGCCGATGGCCGGAAGCGCACCGAGTTGCACGACGATCCACTGCCGCGTGCTGGCCTGCAGCAGCCACAGAACCAGGATGGCGAGTCCCGCCGAGAGGGCCAGGAGCAGGCTCCAGCCATGATCATGAACCAGCGTTCCCCAGCGTATCATCAGGCGCGACATGACCGGGACGGGGCCGCCGATTTCGCCGAAGATGCGCGAGAACCTCGGCACCACGTAAGCCAGGAGAAAGACCATCACCAGCAGGCCGACCGTACTGAGCAGCAGGGGATAGATCGCCGCACTGACGATCTTCTTCTTCACCGTATCCAACTGCGCCTGGTAGCTCACATAGCGCCCCAGGGCGACCGGCAGATCGCCCGATTGTTCGCTGGCATGGACCGTGGCGATGTAGAGCGGCGGAAATACCGAGGGAAACTGTTCCAGTGCCTGGGACAGCGATTGTCCTTCATAGAGGTGCCTGACGATTTCCCCAAGCAGTCGCCGACGTCCGGGTTTGCTTTCTTTTTCACTGAGGGTTTCGATCGCCTCGACCACCGACAGCCCCGCCTCCAGCAGCATCAGCAGTTCCTGGCTGAACAGCCCCAGGGAAAAGCTTCGCTCATCCGCTGATGCCCAGCCGAGGAAGGAGTTCATCGCCCTGATCTTGAGGACGCCATAGCCTTGTCGGCGGGCATGCTCGGCGGCGGCTTCGACGTTGGCAGCGTCCAGCCTCAACGTCGATGCGCCGCCATTCGGCTGCAGTATGCGAATTTCGTAGAGCATGCCATCTCACCTGTTGTCCGGACACTGGCTATTGCCAGCTCCCGATATCGGCTGCTTCGCCGGTGCCGCCGATCTGGCCATCCTTGCCATAGGAAACGATGTCGAACTCGCCGTGATCCCCAGGATATTTGTAGCTATAAGGCGTTCCCCAGGGATCGAGCGGCACCGCCTTCTGCAAATATGGGCCATCCCATTTTGCTTCGTTGGGCGGTTTCTCGACGAGCGATGCGAGGCCTTGCTCGCTGCTCGGATAATGGCCGACATCGAGGCGATACTGGGCCAGTGCCTTGCCCAGGGAATCGATCTGCGCGCGCGCGGCCTTGACTTCGGATTTGCCCACCTGTTTGAAATACATCGGTCCGACATAGCCGACCAGAAGGCCGATGATGACCATGACCACGAGCAACTCCAGCAGCGTGAATCCGGCAGTTCGTTGGTGCTTCATGCGCGTCCTTTCCATGAACCCTCCAAGCCGTCATCGCGAGCCCGAAGGGCGTGGCGATCCATGGTGGCAAGCCCAAAAACTGGATCGCCGCGCTGCGCTCGCGATGACGGAGCGCGGCTCATGGCAGCAGGAGGGGCCAGACAACGCAGATCCGCGTGCCCTTGCCCGGGACGCTGACGATCCTGAAGCAGCCGCCGGTGATTTCCGCACGATCGCGCATCCCGCTCAAGCCCAGCGCATAACCGTCGGTCAGAGCCAACTCGTCGTGCCTGAACTCGAAGCCGCTACCGTTGTCGGCCACTTCGAGATGCAGCTCGCGCTTGGTTCGCCACAGGCGGACCAGGACCTCGCTGGCATGCGCATGCTTGATGACGTTGTTCAGCGCTTCCTGGACGATGCGGAAGATGTGGCTGCGCAGGGACCGAGCAACTTCCGCTTCTTCCAGGCCGATTTCGCTGAGCAGTGCCAGATCGGGATGGAGCGTGCGATATTCCCGGAAAAACCAGGTCAGCGTGGCGATCAGGCCGATGTCATCGAGTATCGCCGGCCGCAGGTCCATGGCGATCCGCTGTATTTCGAGGATCGCCGCCTTGACCTGGACCGCTGCCCAGCCCAGCATCTCCCCTGCGACCTGGGTCCGGCCCTGGCTGATGCCGACCAGCCCCTTGTTGATGACGCAGCTTAAGGCGCTCAAGGATTGACCGATGCTGTCGTGCAGATCCGTGGCGATCCGCTTGCGCTCCGTTTCCTGCATCCTCAGCAGGGCCGTCGAGGAGAGCAGCGACTGCGCCTTCGCCTGGCGCTGCTGCGCCCCCCTCTGGCGCTTCGCAGCGGGGGTGAGGCATGGCGCATCGGCCAGCCTGTCCGGCGCAGACCCAGGCCTGGGCAGAAGTGAATCGAGGACCGTGCTCATGCGCTGCTCGCCATGCTGTGAAAGGCGCCGATCAATTCGTCCGCAGTGGCAAATCCGTCCAGGCGCAGCCAGGGTTTGCCGGGCGAGGCGCGCATGAAGGTGACCGGGAAATGATTCATCTTGTCGCCGCGATAAACATTGAACGCCTGCTGCATCGTGACGCTGGCGCCGACAGTACCGGTATAGAACTGCCACTGCCCGCTGGCCTGGAATTTCTTCGCGTACTGGCTCAATCGGGCAGGCGTGTCGTACTCCGGATCGATGGAGATCGACATCAGGTGCGCCCCATGGTGTCCCTGCGCCAACAGGGCTTGCACCTGAGAAAAAACCTGGCTGGTCAACGGGCAGACCGTGGTGCAGGAGGTATAAATGAAATTCAGCAGCACCGCGCGGCCGTCGTCGATCTCGCCGGGAAATGCGGCGCTGCTGCCGTCGCTGCGGACCAGGGTGAGCGCGGGCAGTTGGTAGACCGCTTCGCTACGCTTGACGACCGGATCGACGGGCATGTCATGATGATGATGATGCTCATGATCAGCCGCATGCCCGGCATCGCCTTGGTCAGCCGCATCGGCAACAGCGACGCGGCCGCCGGCGAGAGTCGCCGCAGCGAGCGTCATGCAGGCTCGCAGGAAGCGGCGCCGTTCGCAGGTTTGCTCATCGTTACGGATATGGCGATTGCCCATCAGCTTTCTCCCTGTTGTCTGCGCCCCGGTAGTGCCTGAAATCCATGGCGCTTGTCGTACCTGAAAACCCTACCGGAGAGCAGAAATCGAACTACCAGCGTAGGAGTAATTTTTCCACTCCGAAGCAGCAGTGCCCATACCGGTTACTTGCTATATCAACTAAGCAGATGCCGTTATCCCGGCCGCCTGAGTTGCCGGACGGCGGCCCTGCCCTGCTGCAACTGCTGGCATTCAGCGGCGGAACCGATAGCCCTTGTAGTTGAAGATCGAGCCGTCGCCGAGAATTTTTTCCAGACGCAGGTTCGGCGCCACCTCCTCGCCTTCGCGTACCAGCTTTTCATTGATCATCGCCAGACTGGTGCCCTGCTCGTCGCGGATATAGCCGGCGATGGCTATCGTCGGCAGTTCCGCTTGCCAGGTTTCGCCGTTTGCAGCGTTCTTGCCGGATTCGACCATGCTGTTCGTCGGATCATGGTCCATAGGCAGGACGGCGACCGCCTGGTTTCCCGGCGACGCACTGGCCACGGCTTTTGCCGCAACGGCCTGGGTTGGCCTGCTCACTGACCTGCTCACTGGCGTCGTCACTGCGGCGTCTGCCGTGGCCGCAGGCCTTCTTGGCGCTGGCACGACGGGAATGGGCGGCGCCGGCCGTGGATAGCCGACGCTGCCTGCTGCGCTTGGCTGCGCTACGCTGGCTTCGGCGAGCCCGGTGGCTTGGCCTGGCAACTCGGCAGATACCTGAGCAGCCACGTGAGAAGCCACCTGGGGACCCATCTGAGAAGCCACCTGAGCACCCATCTGAGCACCCATCTGAGTAGCCATCTGAGTAGCCATCTGAGCGGCCCCCGGGGATCTCGGCCAGAGCCAGACCAGCAGTGCCAGCATCACCGCCGTGAGGCCTGCGCTGCCCAGCCACAGTGATACGCTTGCGCTCCGTGGATGCTCGACCATGGCCGGATAGAGCATGCCGCCGCCATGCACGGTAACGATCTGGCGCTGCCGTTCGGACTTGCGCAAGGCTTCGAGGATATAGGACATGGTCAAGCTTCCTTTCCGGCAGTCGTCGGCAGTTGTGCGTGGCGCAGCACGGACAAAACACCGGTGTACGCATCGCCCGCCATGCCGGACATGACAAGAAACGTTAGCAGCAGCAGGCACAGCGCTCCGGCGGCGGCCGGCCAGCGGCGCAGCGGCGGCCGACGCTGCGTCCGTCCCAAGCCGATTTCCCTGGCCGCGAGGCGCAGGGTCTGCGCCGTCACCTGCTCCCGTCCCTCCACATAGGTGCCCAGCAGCGCCCTGTCGCAAACCAGGTTGAGCAAGCGCGGCACGCCTTTGCTGGCGCGATACAGCGGTTTCATCAGCGCCTCGGGAAAAAGGTTCGGCGGCGCGCCCGATAGCCGCAGCCGGTGCGCCACGTAGGCGCCGACTTCTCGCTGGCTGAGTTGGCCCAGGTGGAAGCGCGCCACGATGCGCTGGGCAACCTGGCGCATTTCAGGTTGCGCCAGCATGTCCTGCAGTTCAGGTTGGCCGATCAGGAATATTTGCAGTAGCTTGCGCGTGTCGGTTTCAAGATTGGTCAGCAGACGCAACTGTTCCAGCACTTGCGGATCGAGGTTCTGCGCTTCGTCGATGATCAGGATGGCGCGGCGGCCCTGGGCATTGCCTTCGAGCAGGTGCCGGTACAGGGCATCGACATAGACCTTGATGCCGGAGCCTGGTGCAGCGATGGCGATGTGGAATTCCTCGCAGACGGTCTGCAGCAGCTCCTCGACTTTCATGCGCGGGTTGAGAATGATGCCGACATCGATATTGTCGGGCAGGCGTTCGAGCAGGCTGCGACAAAGGGTCGTCTTGCCGGTGCCGACTTCGCCGGTCAGGAGCAGGATCCCGCCTGCGCAATGGACGCCGTAGAGCAGGTGGGCGATCGCCTCGTTGTAACGCTCGCTCATGAACAGGAAGCGTGGATTAGGCGCGATCGTGAAGGGCAGTTCGGTGAGTCGGAAATGTTCCAGGTACATGATCGCTTGCCGTGATTTGGATTCAAATATTCGATTCAGACGTTTCGCGCGACCGGCGATTGGCGGTTCACGGCGTGATCCACTCGCCGTCGGCAACCAGATCCGCTCCGCCGGCGTCTGCGAAATGAACCATGTAGCCGCCCTTGGAAGCAAAGCGCTGGCCCGGTGCCAGGCCGAGCCGCGGGTAGTAGCCACTCAAGACGCGCCGGCTGACCATGTCCTCGATCCGCTCGACGAGGAAATCGCGCTCGAAAATGTCCAGCATGTCGGTCAAGGCCTCGGCCAGTATTCCACAGGCGAGATAGGTGTCCGACTGGACGCGGTCGGCCACCACGGGGATGTGGCGGATGCGGAACCAGCCGTGCGGGAAGGTGGTGCGGAACTGTCTTTGTTTCGGCAGATCGACCGGGTAACTCATGCGCACCAGCGGTCGCCAGGCCGCAGGCAAGGAGGTCTCGGCAAAATCATCCATCAAGCCCGAGATGTAGACCTGGCGGGCCGTCGGCGCTGCCCCCGGCAGCGCCAGCAGATCGTCGCGGCGCAACCAGAAAACCAGGACATCGTCCGGCCCGGCTTCCTGCAGGATCCGCAGCAGTTCGTCCTTGGCCGAGGCTGCCTTGACCGGCCGGCTCAGGCTTACCAAGCCGGCTTTGTTGACCGCGATGGCGAGGGACTGCGCCGCCGCTGCGCCGATATCGTCCTCCCTGAAGATTTGCAGCACGCGCTGCGCGCGCTCTTTGCCGGTGATGGCCGCCGCGATCAGATCGGCTTCGAGATGGACGCCCCTGGAAAAATACACCGGGTAAAAATCCCGCTCGGCCACCACCGGCAAATCCACGTTCGGAAACAGGCAGGGAATGGCATCCTGTTCGCAGAAGCGGTGCACCGGTTCCCAGGTCCTGCCGCCGAGTCCGGAGATGACGGCGAACACGGGTTCGGCCGCCAGGCGGCTGTGCAATTGTGCTTGCCAGGATTCCGGCGGTCCCTTGAGTTCCCAGACATGCAATTGCCAGCGCCGGGTGACGCGGAATGCCACCGTTCTGTGATCCTGCATGACCCGCCTGCCGCCGCGGATGAACTGGTTCTTGTCCTCGAAGAAACGCTCGAGCACGTCGATCATGCCGCGGCGGGCGAGCGGATCGGCGTCGGGCGTGATGATGGTCGCGAAGTGCAGGGTATCGTCGCTGACCCCGGGCACAGGAGCATTGCTCAGGGTCTTCAGATAGGCGATCAGCGACGCCATCGCGGCGTCATCGAGTGCGTAGCGCGGCATCAAGGGACCGAGCCTGCGCCCGTCCCGCCCCAGACCTTCACGGATGCTCCGAGCCAGGCTGAGATCGTCGTAGCTTTCGCGTCTGAGACTGATCCTGCCTTGCGCGTAGAGGAGGTCCATGTCCTCGAGATGCCCAACGTCGGGACGGTACAGGTATTTCCCGGTGATCGGCGGAATGACCGTACTGCCTTCCGCCGTGCCCAGTCCGCTCCGGCGGTGGCAATTGACGCAGGCCGCAGCAACCCCCACGACGCTGGCACCGCCTGCGCGCAGGCCGGTCAGGGGCAACGCGGCGGACAGATTGCCGGCGCGGTAGATCGACTCGCCGACAGACGGGAGCAACGTCTGCGGCACGGCGAAAATCCCCCGGCTCGCCAGGATCAGCAGCAGCATCACGAAGACGCCGGGTTTCAGAAAATGTCCCTCGCGCATAGCAATCTCGGCAACGGCCGGCCGTCGATTGGGCCAGCACTCCGGGTGCTATTCTTCTCCTCCCGGCGGTCGTTTCCGATACCGTCCAGGGCTTATATCGACTAAGGGGAAACCTGTATTCCCAGCCTCGACGAAATCACCGCGCTACGCCACGCGTCAGATTGCCAGGCTTTGCAGTTGTTTGTAGAGGGCCAGTATCTTGGGGACGTAGGCGATGGTTTCGCGCTTGTTCGGGATGCGCCGGCCGTTTCTCAGCACGGCATTCTCGCCGGCGTTATAGGCGGCCAGGGCGAGGCTGAGATCGTTATCGAACAGCTTCAGCAGATCGCGCAGGTAGGTGGCGCCGCCGAGAATATTTTGCCTCGGGTCGCGCGCATTGCTCACGCCATAGCGCAGCGCCGTGGCCGGCATGAGCTGCATCAGGCCGATGGCGCCCTTGGTCGAAACGGCTTGCGGGTTGTAACCGGATTCGATGGCAACGACAGCGTGGATCAGTCGGGCGTCGAGCTTGGTGCTCCGCGCCGCCGCATCGACCAGATCGCGGTAATAGGCCGCATGGGCCATCAGGGTCGGTAATTGCGTAGCCCCCTCGATGCGCTCCGCTGTGGCCTGGCTGCCTGCGTTCGCCAGGCCGGGAGCGGGCCCAGTTGGCGAATGGAGCAGCAGCTTGTAGCCCTCCTCTGCCGGGAAGTTGCTCAACTCGACCGAGCCGTTGCTGGCCAGACGCATGAAGATATTTTCGTCCAGCGCATCCAGTGCCATTGCGCCTTGCATGTGTGAGCACAGCCCGAGCCATACGACGATTCCTCTGATTGCGCTCACGATGAATGATCCCGGATGTCATAACTCTTGCCGGTCGCGCTGGCCTACTTGACGGTACGCCCGAATGAACTGAGCAGCAGGCCCTCCCCGCCCCAGGCCTTGAGCGCGTTGACATAGGCCATGTCGTCGCGCTTGATATGGAAGTTCAACCATCTGATCAGCATGCGGTGTAGCGGTTCGGCGATGTCTTCTCCGGCGTTGCAACGCAGCCGGTAGCCGGCGATACGTTCGGCGAAGATGGCATGGACAACCTTATGCGGTTTCGCGAAGCGGTAACCGGCATCCTCGAGCAGGTTTTCCTCGAAGGCGAAGTGCTCGAAGGTATAGGCCACCAGCTTGTCGAGCAACGGGCCTACCCGGTGGTGCTGCCGCGCGCCGATGATTTCTTCCAGCTGGTTGATGTAGTCGACGATTTGCTGGTGCTGCTGATCGATCGCAGCTATCCCGGTATATAAGTCGCTGGTCCAGATGATCGCCATGTCAGTACGGCCGGGCCGCCCCAAGGTACTGACCAGCCCCCTCGGGGGGCAGCGAACGACGAGAGCGGGGGGGTAGTTTCATCTCGGCACCTCGATAGTGGGAGTGACCGTCATTTTGCAGACGGCGATTGCCGCAGGGGCGGCTTGGTGAACTTGTCGAACAGCGGGACTTCGAGGATATCGTGAATGATCAGATCGTCCAGCACATGGAGATACTCGCTGCTGGAGATGTCCCGCCCCGACGTCACCGCGTCCTGAAACCTGACCAGTTCCAGCACGATCTGGCAATGGGCCTCGGCGAGCGCGGTGTAGCTGGGATGCCTGAGATCATGGACGAGATTCTCCTCGACGCGGAAATGCGCAATCGAGGATTCCAGGATGACCTCGATCAGGGGGAGGAGCGTGTCCTTGGCGGCGCCGCTCTGAGCCAAACTGATAAAGTTCCGGACCGCGGAAAATATCCGCAGATGGGCGCGGACGATCTCGTCCAGCTGCTTTTTCGAAGCAGGGCTGAGCTTGACGCGGGATGCGGGATGGAGTTGCCCCATGATTTCTCTCTTTGTATAGGTGGATTACTTCGCTCTCGCGTCATGATTTGCCCAGGTCACCATGTCAACGTGCAGCACCAAATGATCATGTTCAGTTGGGTTTGCCGAATAGCGCATCCGCCAGTTCCGGATTCAGCGCCACCTGATCGACGATGATCCGCTCGCTATCCCTGACCCCCTCGACGCTGGTTTCGATCAAGTGGGGAATCATCAGGCCATGAACCGAACGGTAGTCGCGCAAGCGGGTGTCAACCGCATGAGGCTTGCCGTCCAGCTTGCGGCTGCCGTCGGTCTTGACGTCGAGGAAGTTCTGCGCATCGACCCAGATGTTGCGTTCCTGACCGGTCTTCAGGGTCAGCCTGATCTTGTAGGCGCTGCGTCCGTCGACCTTCTCGATACCTTCCAGGGCGATCCGCGATCCCTTGGCGGCGTAGTCGATCAGCGGGCCGTCGAGCGCCTGTTGCTGTTCGGCCGCCTTCACTTCCTCGGCGGTGTAAGGATCGGCATCCATGCGCCCGAGGAAGGGGCGCAGTTTCCAACCATGGACGCCGTCGAAGGTCTGCACCGCGGTCTGGTTCTGGAACTGCAGCTCCAGGCGGGACTTGTTCGGCCGCTTCATTTCCAGCACGAAGGGCAGTTGCACCAGTTGTCCACTATCCTTGCCCTCCTTGCCGTCCCGGTCGCGGGCGAGCACGGCTTGCCTGATTTCGGCCTTGACGGTCTTGGCATCCATGCGGGAATTGTTGTAGAGGTTTTTCAACTGTGGCCTAACCCGTCCCGCGTCCATCAGCCCGGTCATCTTCATGGTCCGGGTGGCACGCCAGGCGGCCAGGCCGCCACGCGCGGCGACATTGCGTTCGACGATCTGCTCCGCCGTCAGCTTGGCCGCCGCCTCGCTCGCAGCAAAGGCCGGCAAGGGCGATAAGGGATTCAGCAGTGAAGCCAGCAGGCCGATCAAAATTGCGTTTCTCCGTTTCATGAAAACATCCTCCTCGATGATGATTTTGCGCAACGAGAACTAATCGACTAATCGACTAATCGACGATCAGTCCGTCAGCCCGGAAATTGCCGACGACCAGACTGACGCGGCTGCCTGGCTTGACCAGGCGTCCGGGATTGCCGAAGATCACGAAATAGCTGCGATTGGCCTGCGCCTTGCCGGTCTGGCGGAGTTCGCCGACGTTCTCCATCGCCGGCACGGCTAGCCGCACGCCGCTGGCCTCGTCGATCAGATAGGCGCGGTTATGGACATCGGTGAGCGGCTTGGCCTTGCCCGGATCGACGATGCGATAACTCAGACGGAGCATGTAGCCGGACGACACCGCCTTCACCCCGGTGAAGTCCACCCCCCAGGCACGCTGGAAATACATGCCCTCGCGGGCGTGCCAGCTGCCGGACTGCTGGGTTGCGTAGGCTGGTGCCGAGATGACGGCTGAGAGCAGGCCGGCGAGCAGCAGCGTCGCCGCTGCCCGCCTGCTGCCCATCGCCATCAGTGCCTGTGCCTTCACGATCACCGCCCGGTCATCGCGACGTTCAGCGCGCTCGCCGAATTGGCGATGGTCAGGGTGCTCGTCCGGTTGGTGGCCGGGGGCAGCGCCGTGTTCGGCGAAGTGAAGCGCACATTGACCACGCAGGTAGCACCCGGCAGCACGACCGCCCCTGCCGTGCAGGTGGTCCCTGCGGCGACGACCGTGAAGCCCGCAGGATCGTTGCCGCCGGCGATGGAGGTGCCGGTGATGGTCACCGAGCCATTCGTCGCCGCGTTACGCACCGTGACCAGACGCGTTGCGGAAGCTGCCCTAGAGAGGTTGGTCGGGAAGGCCAGCGGGTTCGGCGTCGCGGTCGGCAGCGTCGCCGTTCCAGTCAGCGCCACCCCCACGCCGAGATTCACCGCCGTGCCGAGATTCAGCGTCGCGGTCTTGGCGCCGTTGGTGGTCGCTGCAGTGGGCTTGAAGGTCACGCTGATGGTGCAGGTCGCCGTGCCGACGGCCAGGCTGGTGCCGCAATTATTGGTCAGCGCGAACATCGCGGCGTTGGCGCCGGTGATGCTGGGCGCGATCGGCAGCGGCACGTTGCCGGTGTTGCTCACCGTCACCGTCTGCGCAGCGCTGGTGCTGCCCGGCGCCTCGGACGCGAAGGTCAGCGTGGTCGGCGTCGCGCTGCCGGTCGCCACCGCGCCGGTGCCGCTCAGGCTGACGCTGCCGGCATTGGCGGCGGAGAGCGTCGCTGACATCGCACCGACGGCATTCGGCGTGAAGCTGACGTTGATGGTGCAGCTCGCCCCGACCGCGACGCTGGCCCCGCAGTTGTTGCTCTGCGCAAACAGCGTCGGGTTGGTGCCGCCCAGGGCGATGGCCACGGTGAGCGGCCCGATGCCGGTATTGCTCAGGGTCACCGGCTGCGTGGCGCTGCTCACCCCGACCGTCTGGAAGCCGAACGCCAGGGCGGCCGGTGCCAGGGTGCCCGAGGGCGCCTGACCTGTGCCGCTCAGCGTCACCACCTGGGCGATGGCCGGGGCGGCAACATTCACGGTCAGGGTCGCCGGGCCGGCGGCGCCGACGGCGGCGGCAGTGAAGCTCACACTGATCACGCACGAACCGCCCGCTGCCAGGCTGGCGGGGCAGGTGTTGCTCTGCGCGAACTGGGCGGCGTTGGTCCCGGCGATGGTGTAGCTATTCACCGTCATCGGCGCCGTGCCGGTGTTCGACAAGGTGATCGTCTGAGCCGCGCTGGCCGTACCGGTCTGGCCGACAAAGGTCAGGCTGGTGGGCGAGACCGAGGCCACCGGACCGATCCCCGTACCGCTCAGGGCAACGACAAACTGCGGATGCAGGGCATCGTTATCGCTGATCGTCAGGGTCGCGGCCCGGGCGCCGGCGGCGCTGGGCGTGAAGGTGACATTGATCGCGCAGTTCGCGCCGGCGGCCAGGCTGGCGCCGCAGGTGCTGCTCTGGGCGAAGTCGCCGGGATTGGCGCCGGCCAGGACGATGCCGCTGATGCCCAGCGGACCGGTCCCGGTGTTGCTCAGGGTCAGCGTCTTGACCGGACTGGTGGTGGCTATCGTCTGGTTGGCGAAGGCAGGCAGCGTGGTCGGGCTCAGCGCTGCGACCGGAATCCCGCCGCTGCCGTTCAAGACACTCTGCACCTGCAGATTCAGCGCGCCGCCATAGATCACGGTGAGCGTCGCCGACCTCACGCCGGCTGCCGCGGGCGTGAACACCACGCTGATCTGGCAGGACGAGGCGAAGATCAGCGTGTTGCCGCAGTTGTTACTCATCGTGTAGTCCGCGGCATTGACCCCGCTCAGGGCGATGCTGTTGATCGTCAGCGGGCCCACGCCGGTATTGCTCAGGGTCACGATCTGCGGCGCGCTGCTGGCCAACAGCGCAGTCGGCGCGAAGCTGGTCGAGGACAGGGTCGCCGAGGGCAGCTGGCCGGTGCCGGTGAGCGGCACCAGTTGCGTTCCGCCCTGATCGATGATGCGCAGCGATGCCGTCCTGGCACCGGCCGCCGACGGCGTGAAGCTGACGCTGATCGGGCAGCTGACGCCGGGCAGAAGTGTAGTGCCGCAGCTGTTGCTCTGGCTGAAGTCAGCGGCATTGGCGCCGATGATCGCGATGCTGGTGACCGGCAGCGGCGCCAGTCCGGTGTTGCTCAGGGTCACTACCTGCGCTGCGCTGCTGGTGCTGACCTGTTGCGCGGCGAAGACCAGGGCAGTCGGCAACACCGCGGCCGAGGCGGCCGAAGTCGCCTGCAGGGTGACCGCGACCGTCTGCGTCCCGGCGGCGTCGAGCACCGTCAGGGTCGCGGCGGCGGCGGCGACCGTGGTCGGGTGCACCGTCACGTTGATCAGGCAGCTGGCGCCGGCGGCGACGCTGGTGCCGCAGGTGTTGCTGACAGCGAACAGCGGCCCGTTGCTGATGGTGATGCGGGTGATCGCCAACGGCCCAATGCCGGTATTGGTCAGGGTCACCACTTGCGCTGCACTGGTCACGTTCAAGGCCTGCGGCGGGATCACCAGCGGCGACGGCGTGAGGCTCAGCGCCGGGCTGACGGCAACCCCGCTCAAGGGCACCGCCAGCGCCGCACCGCCGGCGCGGGCGATGTTCAGCGTGGCGACCTTGGCACCGGCGGCGAGAGCCGGCCGGAAGGTGAGGTTGATGGTGCAGGTCCCTCCCGAAGCCACCGCGTTGGCCGCACCGACGGCACAGGTGCCGCCGGCGACGCCGGCCGGGCGGAGGAAGTTGTTGGCATTGGCGCCGGTGATCGTGAAGCCGTTCAACTGCAGCGGCGTCGCCAGCGGATTGCTCACGGTGACCGTCAGCGTCGCCACCTGGCCGATCTGCACCGGTCCGTAGGGCAAGGCGGTGGGATCGACAAAGGTCGAGGTCGCGACCACGCCGGTACCGGTCATGGTCACGGTCGAGGTGGTGACCGTGGTCGAGGGCGGCACCGAGGTATGCAGAACCAGATTGGCCGGGCGGGCACCGAGCAGAGTCGGCGTGTAGCTCAGCACCACAGTGCAGCGGGTGCCCGGCAGGATGGCCAGGCCGTTGGCGCAGGTGCTGGTCTGATCGATGGCGTACTGGCTAGGATTGGCGCCGAGGATCTGCATCCCGGTGAGCGCATCGAACTGGATCGCCGCCGTGCCGACGTTGGACACCGTGACCGTCTGGAACGGGCTTTGCGCGCCGAGCGGGTCGGAGCCGAAGGCCAGGGCCGTCGGCGCGACCACCAGGCCGCCGGCGACGCCGGTGCCGGTCAGAGTCACCGTATTGTTGACGCCGCCCAGACCGCCGACCGTCAGCGTGGCATTGACTGTGGCCAGCGCGGTCGGGGTGAACACGATGTTGATGGTGCAGCTCGTCTGCGCCGCCAGGGTAGCGGCGCAGCTGCCGCCGGCCACGCCGGCGGGCCGGGCGTAGCGGGCCGAGCTGAAGGTGTAGGTCAGGGCGGTGAAGGTGGTGGTGCCGGAATTGGTCAGGGTCACCGTCTGCGCCGTGCTGCTGAGGTTTTGCACCACGTCGCCGAAGGCTAGCAGTTGCGGCCGCAAGTTGTGGCTGGCGCCGGCCTGTCTCAGTTCCACGGCGCCGATGTCGAAGACCCCGCCATCCGGCCGCAGCGTGCCGTAGTAGTCGTGGTTCGGGGCATTGTTGGTGAACGACCCGGCATTGACCGCCGGCGAGGTCGCGGCTATCCCGTAGTTGCCGAAGAAGACGTTGGTCGTGGCCGCCGTGGGATTGAGCGGGTCGGTCTGCGACAGCGGGCCGAAACGGACATCCACGAAGTTGCCGGCTTCATCCAGGGTCGCCGAGGCGGCCAGCTGGAAGGCCAGCAGGAAGGGCTGGCCGGGCTCGAACTGCAAACCGGGATTGGAACGCGAACCGTTGCAATACGGCTTGGTGAATAGCGGGTCGGCGGCCAGCAGACCGGTACCGGTGTAGCCGGTCAGGGAGGACAGGATCGAATAGCTCGGGCTGAGCCGCATCGCGCCAGGCGCGGCCGAACTGTCGCCGAGCACGCCCAGGTCCCAGTAGGCCGGCGTGCCGGTGCAACTGCCCGCCGCGGTCTGGGCCGGCAAGGTGACGCAACGGTGTGCCGCGGCGTCGGCGACGTTGTTCGAGGAGCACATGGAGGCCGTCGCCACGCCCGCCACCAGCGGCGTGTCGAAGAAGAACGAGCGGTTGTGCCAGACGATGTTGTTCTCCAGAATCGGGCTGGCGATCACCTTGCCGGACGCAGCGCCCAGCGCCGTGCTGTTGGTCTGCGAGACGATGCCGGCGGGGCTGGGCTGGCCGGTGGTCGGACCCACGGTCATCAGCGCGCCGACGATGCCGGTGCTGTCGTTGTTGGCCACGGTGTTATTCACGATCACCGCATTGACCGTATCGGCGAGCGAGATGCCGCCTCCGGACCAGCCGGCGACGTTGTTCACGATCATGTTGTTGCTCACGGTGACCTGATACCAGGTCGGCAGCGCGATGCCATTGACATCGATCAGGCCGGCCACGTTGGCAGGATTGTTGGCCACTTCGATGCCGTTCGCCATCTGCACCCGGATGCCGCCGCCGTGGCCGGCCTCGGCCATGTTGCCGACGATCAGGTTGGCGTCGACCAGGACGTTGCCGGTACCGTTGGTCAGGGTGCCGGCCGCCGGCGCTTCACCGCTGATCACCAGGCCGCCGCCGTTGATGGTCGAGCTCTGGTTGTAGCTCTGGTTGAACAGGATCGCGTTGTTCAGGATCTGCCCGTTCATGCTCACGCCGCTGTGGCCGATGCCGCCGCCGTCGCTGGCGCTATAGTTGCCGCAGACCCAGTTGTGATCGATCATGTAGTTGTCCGAACCGGAGCACATCGACACGCCGCCGCCGGCGCCGCCGCCGGCCAGGACGGCCACGGCCGGGGCTTCGACGGTGGCATTCTTGGTGATGGCGTTGTGGTGCACCCGCACGTTGTTGTCGAAGCCATAGCCGGCGCGCGGCGCGCCGGCCAGGGCTTCCAGGTTGGGGATGCCGACGCGGATGCCGCCGTTGAAGGCGCCGGCATTGCCATAGACGCGGTTGTTCGAAATATTGAGGTTGTGCGCCCAGCCATTGACGAAGATGCCGCCGCCGGCATCGCCGCCGGTGACGCTGACGCCGTCGATGCGCGAAGCCGCGCAGAGGAAGTTGCTCAGGCCGGGTTGCGGGTTATAGCCGCTGCTGGTCGGATCGAGATCCACGGCCGGATCGACACTCGCCGTGCTGAAGCCGCAGTCGGCGACGCTGCCGGTCAGCGGCGTGACGCCGTCGGCGGCATAGCCCTTGGCCAGGACGGTGACGCCGGCGCCCTCTTCCGTGGCCAGGACGGAAGGTTCGAGCAGCACGATGCCGCCGGTCACTTCCTGTCCCGGCAGGGGATCCACCTGCCAGGTCGCAGCCTGATTGCCGGCATTGGGCCCGGTGACCGTGATGCCGAACAGGTTGTTGATCACCGGCCGCCAGGCCTCCAGCTTGTTGGTCGGGTACTTGGCGGCGTTGATGACCACCGCGGTGGCGCCGATGCCTTGCAGGCGCACCGGCTTCCACATCACCACCAGTTCCGGATAGTAGCCCTCATCGACCATGATCAGGTCGCCCGGATAGGCGGCGTTGATCGCGGCCTGGATGCTGGTGAACACCCCAGCCGCCGTGCTGCTCTGGGAAACATAGCGCACCGTGTTGCGGGTGGCCGGAATGGTCGCTGGTGCGCCGACGACCAGCGCTGCCGTCGTGGAGTTCTCGATGGTCACCGTCGCGGTGTCGATCGACGAGGTGCCGGCGGCGGTGGTGATCACCAGCTGATAGGTGCCGGCCGGGATGGCGGTCGCACCGGTGGTCGGCACGGTGGCGGTGATCAGCTGGTCGGCCCAGGTCGCGGCGGTGACGGTCAGCGCGCGGCTGACGCCGTTGCCGTCGATCAGCGCTACCGAGGCGCCGGTAGCGAAGGTGCCGAAGCCGTAGTGGCGGGTCACCTTCTTCTGCCCGTAGATCGAGGTGCCGGGCTGGCTCGGCCCCTGATAGGCCGGATTATCGACCTGCACGTCGCCCAGGCCGGTGATGGTCAGGGTCTTGGTGCCGACCAGGCTGGTGTCGATATAGGGGCCGAACAGGCCGTTGCCATCGACCCGCTTGATCGCCGGCGTGGCCGCCGGATAGGCGCAGTCGGCCGGGTTGTAGCCCGAGGCGAAGGCGGCGACCGGCAGCACCGGCGTATCCAGATAGTCGGTCATGCCGGGCATGAACGGATTGGTGTAGCAGAAGTTGCTGTACGCCGGGTTGTACTGCGGATCGACGATCAGCTGTACCTTGCCGGTCTTGGGATCGATCGTGCCCTTGGGATCGGCGATCGGGCCGGGATCGTTCATGCAGGTGATCAGCATGTTGGGCGAATAGCCGGCCGGGTTGGGCACATTGACCTGCCAGGAGGACGGCGTCAGGCCGTTGAAGGTGCCCCACTGGTCGGCATAGACGCGGGAGATCTCGACGCCGGCGAAATCCTTGATCGAGACCGGCACGTAGGGCACGGCGAATTTCTCGCCGAAGTCCGGTGCCGCGGCATTGGTCTCGGAAGCGGCATCGTCGAGGATCATGCCGGTGAAATGACTGGCGATATGCGCCTCGGTGTAGATGAAGAAGTTGGCTTGCGCCTGCGTCTGGTCTTCCAGCGTCACCTCCTTGCGGTCGCACAGCGGCTTGTCGGCGCCGGCGAAGGGCGCGACCTGCTGCGCCAGCGGGAACAGGCTGAGGTAGTCCGGCACGCGGTGGATGGCGCCGACGCAGATCGGGAAGGTCAGGCCGCCGTTGGTGCGACCGAGATCGCTGGTGGCATTGCTCTGCACGCCGCCGGCGCCGACCTGCGGCGTGCCGTTTGCGGCAAGCGAGGCGTAAGCAGGGTTGTTGCGATTGGCGTTGCCGATGGTCGCCTGGTCGGGCAGGATGAAGATGTTGGCGAGGGCGCCGAATTGCTGGGTCACCGGCGCGACCCAGGCGTCGCCGATGAGGATGTTCTTATCCTCTTCCTTGGTGATGATGTAGCCGGGCGGCGGGATGATCTCGACCACGTACTTGCCGACGGGCAGCGGTGTCTTGCCGTCGGGCAGGGTCTTGAAGGTATAGGCGCCGTCATAGACCGCGGGCTGCACCTGGTTCCAGTTGTGGAAGCCGTCATAGCACTTGAACTGGTTGGCCACGCCCAGGGTATAGGTCAGGTAGGGATCGGTCGGCGACTGTCCCGGGCATTGCATGTTCGGCTTGCCGCCGGTGCTGCCGTTGGCGAAGTCGTCCCAACTGGTGGTCTGGGTAGCCTCGATGAAGCTCAGGCCCTGGCTCCCGTCGGCCAGGGTGACCTCCTGGTAGAGATTGACCGTGACGCGCGGCACCAGCGGCTCCCAGAGGTTCTGCAGGTCGAAGCGGACGTCGTCGAAGGGACGGGTCGAATAGTAGGCGACGATGCCCTGGATGCCGCCGTTCTCGCCGGGATTGTAGGGCAGCTTGCCCCAGTCGATTTTTGCGGTCTGGCCGATGAAGCCCATCAGGCCCTCGTAGAGCGTCGTACCCGGGTCGATGCGGTTGGTACTGTTGGGGTTCAGCGTCGGGTTGCACGGCGTCGTGATGTTGCTCGGCGAAGTCGCGGCCGTGGCCAGCGGCGGCGCCGCCGGGCACGGCGGCAGATAGGGAGTGGGCACCGCGCCGTAGGTCGAATTGAGGATGCCGGCATAGGGGCCGCTGGCATCGGGCTTGCCGCCGGCATCGACGGTGACGTTCACGCCGGTGCCCTTGAAGCGGGTGGTGTCCGACTCGGTGACGTACCAGTTGAACAACGGGAACAGTTCGTTGAAGGTGCCGTAGCCGTTGGAATCGGTTTGCGTCAGATTGGACAGGCTGCCGTCGCGGAAGCGGATGTCCATCGGGATCTGGGCGATGCCCGGCTCGCCGGGATCGCGGATGCCGTTGTTGTTGAGATCGAGATAGGCGCTTTGCTCGACGCGGGTGAACCAGCTGAACACCGGCACGTCGCCGACCGAGACCGCACGGCCCTTGCCGGCCGGAACGGTGACCGCCTTGAAGGCGATGATCTGGTCCAGCCACTCGTCCCAGACGACGATCTGGTAGTCGCCTGGGGGCACGCTGTTCAGGGTGAAGTTGCCGTTCTGGTCGCATTGCGCGAAGGCGATGTTCTGGGTGCTGCCGGTCGTCTGGTTCAGGCCGACCAGGCAGGTGGTGTGCGCCAGCGGGGCGCGCGAAGCGGAATCCCAGAGGGTTTCCTCGACCGGCCGCGACATGTGCAGGTTGGTCACCGTGCCGGTGATCGAGTTGTTGAACGGTCCGCCGAGCGACTTGTCATTGGCCGCCGCGTTGGCCGCATTGATGTGGTCGGGATTGAGGAAACCGATGAAAGTGTGGAAGCCCGGCGGGCCGAACTCCTGGAAGTAGGCCGGCTCTCCCGACTTGGCGAAGGCATCCTGGCCGGGCGTGCCTTCCAGCGTCGACACCTGGTACCAGGTCTCGCCCGCCCGGTCGGCGCCCGGCCGGGCGATGACGTCGAAGCGGCCCGGCATCAGGTTCTTCACCAGGGCCTGGCCGGCCAGGGTGTATTGCGCGCCGGTGGCCGGGTCGATGCCGTCCGGACAGGTATAGATGACGCCGATCAGGCTGTGGCCGTCGGCCGCATCCTGGACCGGATTCTGGCTTAGCAGGTCGGGACAGCCGGGCATGCCTAGCAGGGCGTTGGTCAACGGCATGTTGAAGGCGTCGTAGGTCATCTGCCCGACCGGGTCGCCGGTGCGCCCGCCGACGTCGACGATGATCACCTCGAAGCCGCCCAGGCCCGGTTCGCCGGAGTCCGGATCGTTGTTGGTCGGCGCGTTGTCCTCGAAGATAAAGACGCTCAGTTGCGCCGGTTGCAGCGGGTTGGGCTCGACCAGGGCGGTGACGGTAGCATTGGCCAGCGTGCCGGCGGGAATCGCCACGCCGCCCATGGTGTGTCCGCCGCTATTGTTCGCCGCGACCATCGTCGGGGTGAAGGCGTTGGCGCCGTCGCCGGGCATGACCGAGACGAAGTAGTACTTGGCCGGATCGAGCGCGACCTGATCGATTGTCGTCTGCGGCTGCAGCGGCACCGCCACGCCGGCTATCGTCTGGCCCTGGCCGCAACTGACCGGGCCGGTGCAACCGGTCGCGACGACCGGCATGTAGCTCTTGTGGAAGCTGGTGGCCAGGCTAGGCGTCGGCGTACCGGCGACCAGGGGCGGCGTGAAACCGGGAGGCGTATGGAAGGTGGTGTCTTCCTCTATCGTCCAGCGGTAGTCGCTGATCACCAGGCTGCGATTCTGCGCATCGACCACCGCCAGCTTGATGCCGCTGGCCTTGAGGCCGGCGGGCAGTTGCACGGTGACCGTCGCCGAGGTCGGGCTGACAGTGCCCTGGGAATTCTTGGCAAAGTAGTTGAAGCTGCACGAGGTGGCTGTCGTCGGCAACGTGGCGGTGAAGGAGCCATCGTAGGCGCCGGTCTTATCGCTGGTGAACACGGCGCCGCAGGTGTTGGGCTTGGTCGTGTCGAGCACCGGGGTCAGCGGAAAGCCCGGCACGCTGCCGTCATGGGCATTGGTCAGCGCCCCGGGCCGGGGTACCTTGACGAAGCCGGCGACATTGGTGGTGTAGGAATAGGCCGCGGCCGTCGGTGCCGAGCCTTTCCCGGCAACGTTGAGGGTGACCGTCGCGTAGCTGATGAGCGCATTCGCCGCGTTCGCAACGGCGGGATTGGCGCTGTAGGTGAAGCTGTCCTGGAATGCGGTCGCAGTCAAGGGCACGGGGGTGCTGGTGTTGGTGTAGACGAAGCTGCCGTCGGCATTGAGCACCACGTTGCCGTATTTCGTCGCGATGTTCGCGGCCAGCACCGCCGGCACGGCGATGTCGTTGCTGCGCACGTTGCCGTTCATGGCACCCAGGAGAGGCGCAGAGTACACATCATCGACGACCTTGGCGGTGACTGTCGGCGGCAGCGTTAGCGGCGTGCCAATCTGCAGGTAGGCGATCATCCCGCCATTGGGCATGTTGCCGGTCGACAGGCTCAACTGGCGATCGAAAACGGGGAAATAATTGGGCACATAGGCGCCACCGGAAGCCGGCGGCATGATCACTGCATCGTAGGTCTTGCCCGCGGTGAGCAGCGCCTCGGTCTGGACGCCGGGGTTGCCCGGCAGGACATTGCCGTCCATGGCGACCAGCGCCATCTTCGCGCCGACCACTGCGGGAACGTGAGTACGCAATCCGGCATTGGCGAAGCGCAGCAGGACGTTGCCGGTGGACGAGACACCGGCAATGGGCTGGGTGGAATTCCCCGGCGCCGAGACGTCGAAGGAATTGCCGTTGATCAGAAAATAGGTCGGCGCATAATTCACCGCCGCCGGATAGAGGTTCTCATTGAGTGTGCCGGTACATATGCCCGCCGGACACAGCGGAGAGGCCACGGCATCGACGGCCTGGTTCTGCACCGGATCGATTTCGCTGAACAGGAAGGCAGCGTCGGCATCGTAGGCCACTGTGGGATAGGCCAGCCCCGGGGTGGTAATGCCGGTCACCGCTAGCGGCACGCCGCTGCTGGTGGTCACCGGCGCGGCGGTCACCACCAGCAGGCCATAGAGTCCCATCGGCTGCTGAATCGAGGGATGGGTGCCGGTGGCGTAGAGATAGGTGCCGGGTTTCAAGGCACTCCAGGTGTAAGCCACGGCAACGCCACCGACCGGGGCTTCAGTGCCGAAAGAGCGGGCGCGTTGCCCTTGCGCCGGCGGCGTGAATGTCGAAGGGGTGATGTTTGGCCAGGTGGTGGTGGTCTGCGCCTGGTGCGCCGGGCTGGCGAATTTTGCTGGATTACCCAGGTTGCCGCCGATCTGGCCGAGGATCACCAGGGAGGTGGGCGTCGGCAGCTTATTGCTCAGATTGATCGTCAGCCCGCTGCCGGTCGGCACCGTAATGGTCGGTCCCGGCGTCCAGTTCGCGCTACAACTACCGGTGCTGCAGTAGCCCCACATCGGCACCGATTTACCGTCGGGCAGCATCTTGCTCATGCGCTGCGCCGTCAGGTTCACCGTGACCGTGGGCGTAGCCTGCGCCTGCACCGGTGCGGAACTTCCCGCCGAGGTCAGGAGAACGGCCGCGCTGAGCGCAATGCTCCGCGCCAGGTTCCGCAGCAGGCTTTGGGCAATCGTGGTGGCTGGCATTTTCATACTCCTAGTAGAGTCGCGCTTACAGCGTTTCGTCTATGGGGGAAGTCGGCGGATCGATGATCATCATCATCATCATCCCGCCCGGAAATACATCGCTGGTGGTGATCTCGCGCTCGTTGTGCGAGTGCCACATGTAGGCATAGCCGGCATCGAAGTTCTGCCGGATCTGTCCCGGCGGCAGCGGCGTCAGACTCGCCGCCTGCAGGCCGAGGTAGGGCGTGCCGCCGTACCACAGGCCATTGGCGACGATCTGCGGGTCGGGTGGCGTCACCGGGATGGGCTTGCCATGATCCGGGCAATACTCGTGCGTCACCGGATCGAAACCAGCCGATTGCACGGCCGGATCGCCAGGGGTAGTGGAAAGGGCCTTAGTGTTGCAGGTATGCGGATTGGTCAGGCCGTAGACATCCCAGTTGAGGCCCTGCCCGGTCCAGGTGAAGACGGCGTCGACGGTCTGTCCGGGCACCGTGCCGATGGTGAACTTCAAGGGGCCGGCCAGATGCTGTTGCGGATCGTTCTGCGCCAGCAGCAGGTTGCCGTCATTGGCCAACACCCGGGCATGGTTGCCGTGGAAGTGGAAGGGATGCTGCCAGCGACCCTGGCCGATCACCCGCATCAGCATCAACTCGCCCGGATGCATGTGCGGATTGCCGTTGTACGGCTGATGCGCATAGGCAGGCGAGTACGGGCCATCCATGTCGTCGGGCATCGAACGGCCGTTGATCAGGAAGTAGTTCGGATGGTAGGGCTCGGTAGTCACCAGGATGGGCCCGGGACCGCCGGCCTGGGCTTCGGCCTGCTGGTGGATCGTCGAGTTCATTTCGCTGAACTGGAACAGGTATTCCCGGTCGTAGCAGGTGCCCGGATGATCATAGGCGGAACTCGCCAGCGAATAGTTCGTACCGCTATTGTTGCTGGTACAACTGGCCGGTGTCTTCGGCAGCACGATCAGCGCGCCGTAGAGGCCCATCTCGACCTGCAGGTCGGCCTGGCTGCCGCTGTGATAGGCATAGGTGCCGGGCTTGTCGGCGGTGAAACTGTAAGCCACCGTGGTGCCATGCGCCGCCTCCTGGGTCAGCAGGCCGGCCACGCCGCCGGTGGCGGTGACGGCGCAGGACGCCGGGACGGCCGCCGTGGTCGGCGTGGCCGCGGTGGCCGGCGTGACGGCACAGAGCGGAAAACCTTCGAAGATGATCGAGGTATTGCCAGCCGCGACCGGCAGGTTGTTGGTGAGGTTGACGGTGACGGTTTGTCCCTCGGTAACGATCAGGGTCGGCCCCGGCAACTGCATCAGCGGACAGTTGGCGCCCGGTATGCTGGACGCCGTGCCCGACGGCTGGAAGACCGGAGTGAAACCGCTGCTGCAACCGTAGCCCCAGGAGTAGATCATCGCTCCATCCGGTTGCGAAATCAGGTCGGCGCTCGCGCTCAGGTTGAAAGTCGCGGCGCCGGCGGTACCCCCGCTGATACCGGGGACGGCGGCGGCCGCGGGCTTCATGAACGAGGTGCTGGCCACGGCGATCGCCAGGGCTAGAGCAGCCGCTTTCATCTTCGTCGAGAATGTCATTTTTTGCTCCTACAAAACGACGATCTCGGTCATCATGCCGCCGAAGTTTTCTGCGTCATTCGAGAGATGATCGAGGTTCGTGCTGTACAGGAAGTACGTGCCGGCGGGAACGTTATTGGCGTCGAGGATCACGTCCTTGGATTCGCCGCCGCCCAGGGTGATCGAGTTGGAGTTGTAGTACAGGTTGTTGCCGGCCATGTCGCGCAGCAGGCGGGCGTTGTCGGCGATCACCAGCATCGGGATGCCGATCGTCGCCAGGGTGGTGAACTCCGTGACGCTAAGGTCGGATACCCGCAACAGTGCCCTGCCCCCGTGAGGAATGGTGATCTTGGCGGGCAAGGGCTGAGACGGGCGGGAGACGCCGTCGGAAGCTTCCGTGGAGATGGCGGTGGTATTCACCGTATCGGGATAGCTGCGCCCGTTCAACATGAAATACTTGTCCTTCATGTCGGCGAACCGCTCCGGATTGAAGGTCATGCCGACGAAGTGGAAGTTCGGATCGAAGCCCATCATCTGGATCGGGTATTCGACGTCGTAACGCGTCGAGCCGTCGCCATCGTTGTAGGCATACAGGGCACCCTTCTTCTGCGTTGTGGTGACAGCCGGCACCGGGGTCTGACCGGTGCACAGGATGTCCGTGCAGCCGATGCCATTGCTTGTGGCTGCGCCCGGCGCCAGCTTGTTCTGGGCAATCAGGGCGTCGCTCAGCTTCACGCCGACCGGCACCCGGTTCTGCCGCGGCCGGACATAGAGCTGACCGACCATGCCCATCTGCAGGTGCTCGGGCGGCGTGATGTGGCAATGCCAGAAATAGGTGCCGGCATCCGGCGCGGTGTAGTAGTAGCTCATGCTGCCGGAGATGCCGATGGCGACCGAGGCATCGGGCACGCCGTCGAAGTAGGACGAGGCGTTGGGATAGCCGTGGAAGTGCACGGTGTGCTGCTCGAACAGGTCGGGCCGCATGATCATGCCGACATTGCTCAGGGTGAGGAAGAACTCGTCGTCCTCGTCGATCGCCATCAGCGGAGCCGGCTGGTTGGCATTGAGCACGCCGGTATTCATGATCGACGAGGGATCAGTGTTGGTCCCGTTCGGATTGCTCGTGGCGTCGTACGCGGTATTGAACACCGCCGCGGACTGGGTCCCGGGCTGGCCGGCTGTGATGGCGCCCAGGCCGGACAAGGGGCCGAAGCCGAAGAGGTAGATCTGGTGACCATCGCCCATCGTCGCGTAGCCGTCGCCGCCGGAAATCTCCTGGCATTTTATGGAACCGACATCCGTGCTCTTGCCGGGATGCAGCGTCGTCGTCGGCGGACACTGAACCTTGAACGACTGTGCTGCGGCTGGCAAGGAAACGAGCAGGAACAACAAGGAATACAAACACTGACGCAAACTAAGAATTCTCTGGAACATGGCGACCTCCGCGCTGGTCTACCGGTGAAACTGCGCCGGAACTAAAATCAACAATTGCGAAAACTTACGAGCCAAGAATAGTTAAGTCGCGTTTTGCGCGAGTTACCCGGATCTGATTAATTTCGCCGTAAATTCCACTACTTCTTCTGGGGGGTTTTGCCCATCGACTCAGCGCAGCGCTGCGAAATTCACGCTGCTTGAGACATGGCTGCAGAACAAATATAGTGTGATGCACAGGCAGTCTGAACTCGCGTCACTTCAGCCGCCGTGGTGCAATCGGAAGGTATCGATCATGACCAGGAAGCAGATGGAGACGACGAGCAAATCCTTGCGCCGGCGCGCGGAAGACCTGTTGCGGGTGCAGGAAAATCCAGTTCCGTCCGATGGCGATGACCAACGCTTGCTCCATGAGTTGCAGGTGCATCAGATCGAGCTCGAAATGCAGAATCAGGCGCTGCACGAAACCCAGGAAGCTTTGCAGGAATCGCGCGACCGCTACGCCGATCTCTACGAATACGCGCCGATCGGCTACCTGATCCTCAGCGCCGAGGGCAATATTTTGAAGATGAATGTCACGGCCGCCGACTATCTAAGGGTGGATCGGCTGCAAGTGCAGTTGCAGCCCTTCGCCGCCCAAGTCGCACACGACGAACAGGATCGCTGGCAACGATATTTCCTCCGCCTGAACCAGGACGGGGAGCAAGGCAGCCTCGAACTGCGCCTGCAACGTGGCGATGGCACGGAGTTCCATGCCCAGCTGAATTGCGCGCGAGACTCCAGCAGTACGGACCAGGCGGCGGAGCATCCGCCAGCGACGCCGTCGGTCGTGCAGGTGGTCTTGACCGACATCAGCTCGCGCAAGCAAGTAGAGCTTGAGCTGCGTTCCGCGAAACTGAATCTCGAAGCGCAGGTGGCCGATCGTACCGCCGAGCTCGTCAAGGCTGCGGAGAATACCCGCTTGTTCATCAAGCATGCGCCGATCAGCATCGCGATGTTCGACCGCGAGATGAACTACCTGGCGGCCAGCGGCCGCTGGATCGCGCAATACGCACATTACGGCCACGGTCCTGCCGACCTGGTCGGTCTGAACCATTACGAGATCATGCCCGAACTGCCGCAACAATGGATCCAGGCGCATCGCCAGGGACTGGCGGGCAAGACCGTGAACAACGACGAGGACCTTTGGCTGAGAAGCGATGGCAGCAAGATCTGGCTGCGCTGGGCCGTCGTACCCTGGACCACGCCCGACGGCAGCATCGGCGGCATCATCATTTCCAGCGAAGACATCAGCGAAAGCAAACGCGCCGCCGAAGCGCTGCGGGAAAGCGAGTCGCGTTTCCATATCCTCGCCGACTCGGCGCCTGTCCTGATCTGGGTGGCCGACGCACAAGGGCGGCGCACCTGGTTCAACAAGGGCTGGATCAACTTTACCGGCCGCGGCATGGACCAGGACCTCGGCATGGGTTGGCATGCCGAGGTCCATAGCGAAGACCTGCAGACCTACCTGACCCTCTACGAAGTGAGCATCGCGCGGCGGGAGGCCTTCGAAATTTCCTATCGTTTGCGCCATGCCGCCGGGGAATACCGCTGGGTGCTCGCACGGGGCGTGCCGTTTCTCGATCCCGGCGGCAACTTCGGCGGCTTCATCGGCTGCTGCACCGATATCTCGCTGCAAAAGGATGCCGAACTGCAGATCGCCGAGGCGAGGGATGCCGCGGAACAGGCGACCACGGCCAAGAGCGCCTTCCTCGCCAACATGAGCCACGAGATCCGGACGCCGCTGAACGTCATCATCGGCCTCAGCCACCTGATCCACCGCGACCTCGACGACCCCATGCAACGCGGCCGGCTCGATCAGCTTTGCGCGAGTTCGGAACATCTGCTCGCCCTGATCAACGACATTCTCGACCTGTCGAAGATCGAAGCGCAGCGTATCGTCCTCGACAATCAGGACTTCAGACTGGACGTCGTGGTGAATCGGGTGCTGCGCATGGAGAGCAGCCTGGCACAGGAAAGTGGCATCATCCTCTGCGCGGACATCGCGCCGGCTTTGCTCGGCCTGGTCGTCAATGGCGATGCGCTGCGCCTATCGCAGGTGTTGATCAACCTGGTCAACAACGCCATCAAGTTTACCGACCGCGGCACGGTGACCTTGTCCATCGAGGCCAGCGTGGGAGACGACAGCCTACTCAAGCTGCGCTTCGCCGTCCGGGATACCGGGATGGGCATTTCGCCGACGGATCAGCGGCGACTCTTCCAGGCCTTCGAGCAGATGGATAATTCCACGACTCGCGCACGCGGCGGCACCGGCCTCGGCCTGACCATCAGCCAGCGCCTAGTGGAACTGATGGGCGGATCGATCCAGGTCGCCAGCCATCCGGGGGAAGGCAGTACCTTCCACTTCGAACTGGCAATGCCGCTCGGCGGGCCCGGCTTGCCAGGCAGCGAAACCGAGGCCTCCGATCTGCCTGCTTTCCACTTCCAGGGCAGGCGCATCCTGTTCGCGGAGGATCATCAGCAAAGCCAGGAAATTCTCCTGGACATGCTCGGAGGCATCGGCTGCGAAGCCGATGTGGCAGGGGACGGGATCGAGGCGGTGGTCTGCGCCAAGGCGCGCCATTACGATCTTATTTTGATGGATATGCAGATGCCGGGCATGGATGGCATGACGGCGACGCGCGTTATCCGCACCCTTCCGGGTTACCGCGAAACGCCTATCGTGGCGCTTACCGCCAATGCGTTTTTCGAAGACCGCCAGCGCTGCCTCGATGCGGGCATGAACGACCACCTGGCGAAACCCGTCACGCCATTCTCGCTCGCCGCCGCGCTGGGCAAATGGCTTCCCGACCTCAAGCTACCGGTCTCTGCGGCGCCGCAGCGGAGCGATGAAATAAGTCGCGCCCTGGCCGGAATTCCGGGGCTGGAGGTCGCAGCGGACTGGCGTAGTTCGCCGCAACGCATGACCGCATATTGCGCGCAACTGCTCACCTTCGTGGCCCGGCAAGGCCAGGACATGAAGCAAATGCACGGCTGCCTGGCCAGCGGGGATCGCGCTGGCGCACGCGTGCTGGCGCACAATCTCAACGGCGTCGCGGGACTGCTGGGCGCCCGGCGCATCGCCACGCTGGCGAGTGAAATCTCGCAGGCAATCCATACAGGAACGGCCGGGGCCGACCTGGAATCCTTGCTCTTAGCCTGCGATGCCGAGCTTGTTAGTTTGGCCCAAGCCGTTACTGCGCTGCCGTTTCCTGCAGCGAGACTATAGCCAGTCTGAAGCTGGTTGGACATCCGGCGTCAATAAGCATGAACCGCGACGACATGCACCAGTGAACTGATCGCCAGCAGATAGACAAAGGGAATATGCGCCACATGCCATAGCGCGAACAGCCGCTCGTAGGCTGTGAATTGCGCCACGCCGACGACTGCGCCCAGATAACTGCGGATCAGCTTCGCAGCCTGGCCGTGGTGCCTGCGCGTATCCTCATCCGACCAGTTGTTTTCCAATGCCAACATTTTCAACGGTTGCTGCAAGGCGGCAAGACAATCCCGATAGGCCAGGCGACGTTGAATCGGCAGCCAGAATGCTTGCAGGAAGGCTGTGCCCAATCCGCCCTGGAGGCTCAGTTGATCCTCGTCGAAGGTCTTCAGCCGGGCTTCCACCGCCGGCGCATAGGACAAGTTGGAGCGGGCGCTGTCCTTGTGCATGCCGGCGAACCGCTGCAGATCCCGCAGGCCGATCTCCTCGCCGCGCAGACCCTTATGCACATGACGATAAATGAATCGCCCCACCACGCCGCTAAGCGCCACGATGATCATGCTGTAGAGCGCGACGGCGGCATTGAGCGAGTGGATCTGGAATGTCGAATGGAGCAGGATCAGCAGAGGGCCGCCGATTCCCAACGCCATGTGCAGCCAGAACCACCACTTCATCCGGCCCCAATTCTGGGCGAAACGAAAGTGCTTGCGTAGCGGGTAGGTGAGCAGCAGCAGCATTATGACGGCACCGGCCACGCCTACCCAATAGCCGACATCGTCGCCCGCCTTGAACAGGCCCAGGCGACTGAAGCGCCAGGCCGCCAGGACCAATACGGCGAGCAACAGGTACACCGCCGCATCGCTGCTCCAGAAACTCTTCCGTTCGCGGGAAGGCTGGGCGGCGAAGCTATCCTTGCTCATCGTGGCGGCTAGAGGCATGGTCGAAATCACCCTATGTAAGAGCAAACCATTTCGCAATCGGCCATGACGGTCAAGGCAACGTCTGGTGCGATGGCAGGCAGAGACGTCAGCGTTTGGTGAAGACTGTGCTGCCATCCTAGGATGCTGCCGGATCGCGGACAATACCCAATAACCGCTATTCCGGCTGGACCTAGCGAACGGGCATAGCGCCGCCGCCCAGGGCACCGAGTACAACACCTGAAGGCCAGGCCGTCGCAGTGGCCTCAGGACCGGCATCGGCCAGCCAGTGGTTGATGGCCGTGATCTCGCTTTCGTCGATAGCCCCGACCAAGCCCTGCAGACGCACCCGGGCCAGGATGTATTGATAGCGCGCCAAGGCCAGATCCCGTCGGGTGTTCAGGCGTTGCTGCTGGGCATTGAGGATATCGACCAGGGTGCGGGTCCCGGCCTGAAAACCTTTCTGATTCGAGAAGACCGCCTGGTCGCTCGAGCGCTCGGCCTGTTCCAGGGCCCTGACCTTGAACACGCCCTCGCTGACGTTCTGGAATTCCTTGCGTATCTGCAGGTCCGTGTCACGCCGGCCAGCTTCGAACTGCTGCTGGAATTTCTCCAGATTGGCCAGCGCCTGTAACTCCTGGGAATTGACGTAGCCGCCGGAAAATATCGGAATGTTGATTTGCACGCCTACCGAGGTGGTGAGATAGAGCTGGTTGATCGTCGCAACATTCGCGCTGTTATCCCGGCTGCGACTGGCGACCAGATCGACCGTCGGCAGATGGCCCGACCTGGCCTTCTCCAGTTCCTGTCGGGCGGACTCGATATTGGCCCGTGCCGCTCGCAAATCGGCATTCACGGCCTCGCCGCGCGCGACCCAGAGTTCGGCATCGGCAGGCTCAGGCGGCAACAGTTCCATGCGTCCCGGATCGAGGCGGGCGAGATGGCCGACGGGCTTGTCGATAATGGCTTCCAGTTGGCGCCGCGTGTGGCCAAGGTTGTTGGCGGCTTCCAGTTCCTGTGACAGAATCAAGTCGTAACGAGCTTGCGCGTCGTCGATGTCGGTACGCGTGCCCTGGCCCTCCTGAAACGCCCGATTGGCGGACTGCAGTTGCGCCCCATAAGCTTCCTTCTGGGACTGGATCAAGGCCATTTGTTGATTGGCCATCAGGGCCTCGAAATAGGCGCCGCAGAGCCTCACCAGCAGGTCTTGCAGGCTCTTGTCCAGGGACGCTTCGGCACTTACCACCTGTGACTTGGCCTGCTGGTACTGGGCGTAGCCGTATTTGCGATACAGCGACTGACGCAGGTTCAGCGCATAAGTTGAGCTCTGATAGTCGTAGCTGCTATCGACCGGCTGTCCCGAATTGCCGGGGACCACGCTGTCGGTGTGGTTCTTGCTGCGCGACAGGCCGCCAGAAAGATTGGGCAATAGCTGAGCCAGGGCTTGAGGCACTGCTTCGCGGCTGGCTGCCGTATCGGCGCGAGCGGCAAGATAGCGGGCATCTTTCTGCACCGCCAGATGATAGCTCTGGAGCAGATCAAGACCGTAGGCTGCGGACGAACCGGCCAGCAGCAAGGCGCTCATCGTCATGATCAGGCGGCGCCTGCAGGCGGGCGATCCGGGATTCACGGGATCATTCCTCTTTCATCGAGGTCGCCATGCGCTTCAGGAACGGGTGCAGCAGGTAGGCCATGACCGTGCGTGCGCCGGTCTTGATCACCACCTCGGCCGGCATGCCGGCCTGCATCTGGCGCTGGCCCAGTTCCTTCAAGCCTGCCGTAGTCAGGGAGATGCGCGCGAGGTAATAAGCGACGTTACTCTTCGGATCGGTGATCAGATCCGAGGAGATCGAATCCACGCTCCCTTGAACCACCAGCGATGGCGAATGGGCGAACGCGGAAAAGCGTACATCGGTCGCCAGGCCCGGGTGGATGCGATCGATGAGATGCGGCGGCACCCTGGCTTCCATCAGCAGCCGCTCGTTCTGCGGCACGATCTCCATCAGCCTCTGGCCGGGTCCGATGACCGCGCCCACCGTTTGCACCGTCAGTCCGAGCACTTGGCCAGCGGCAGGTGCGCGAATGAAAGTACGGTCCATTTCCTCTTTCGCAGCCTTGAATTTTTCCGCATCGGCCTGAACCTCGCGACGCACATCGGAGAGCATGCCCTCGACTTCCTTGCGATATTCCTGAGCCCGCTGCACGGCACGCATCCTCATCTCGGCGATGGCGCGACGCGCCCGGAGGATATTGGCCTGCACGTCGCTGATCGAGCCCATCGTCTCGGCCGCCATGCGCTCCAGTTCGAGTTGCTTGTTGCGCGGCGCATAGCCTTCCCTGACCAGATCGCGGACTCCGCGGAGTTCTTCCTGGACGAATTCCTGCTGGCTGCTGCGCGCTTCGAGCATGCCCTGAAGACCCTGGATTGCCGCCTGCTGACCCTGGATCGATTCCTCGATCGCCTGCAGGTCGGCATGCAGTGCCAGGCGCCGCGACTGGAACAACTGTTGCTGGTTGATCCGTATTTCATTCAGCCGGGGATCGTCCTGGCGCAGCAGATCGGGATGGAAGATGATCCCGTTGCGACCCGTCTGTTCCGCCTCGAGACGCCCTTCCATGGCTCTCAGGGTGTAGTAATGCTGGCGCACCGCTTCCAGGCTGGCGGCCACCGAGGCGTCGTCCAGACGAATCAGGGGCTGATCCTTTGCGACGAACTGCCCTTCCCGGACATAGACCTCCCGAACCAGTCCGCCTGACATATGCTGCACATCCTTGCGCTTGGTATCGAGGCTGACCATGCCCTGCGTCGGCACGCCCTCATCCAGCGGCGCAAGAGCGGCCCAAAGCAGGAAACCGCCGAAGCCGATGCCGAGTACGCCAAGACCGAAGCGCGAGGTCCGGGAAGTATCCGCAGGCATGACGAAGTCGGCCTCAAGAGCGGCGCCATTGGACGGGACAGGTTCCGCTTTGAGAGGGCTCAACAAATTCCAATTGGCCATGGCGATATTCCCGAAGATGGAAAAATGCTCACAAGGGCTGGAGCGAAAGCCGGGCATCAGCGCCGGGATCCGGCCGGGTGGCCGCAGCCGGATTGGCACCGGCAGGGAGCACAGCGCTGTGCTCGCGGTACTCCCGGGCAGGGCCGTCATGCACCAGGGCCCCACCGACGAGTGTCAGGAGACGGTCGGCGACGCCGATGATATGACTCCTATGGGTAATCAGGATGACCGTCCTGCCTAGTGCCTTCAGGTCCTGCAGCGCGGCGAGCAAAGCCGCTTCGCCGTCATCATCGAGATTGGAATTCGGTTCATCGAGCACGATCACGCTGGGGTCGCCGTACAAGGCTCTGGCCAGGCCGATGCGCTGGCGTTGCCCACCGGAGAGCAGGCTGCCGCCGTCACCCACTGGCGTGTCGTAGCCGCGCGGCAGGCGCAGCACCATGCGGTGCACGCCGGCGCGTTCCGCTGCCTGGATCACCTTGGCCGGATCGATCTTGCCGAAGCGCGCGATGTTCTCGGCGATGGTGCCGTCGAAGAGTTCGATGTCCTGTGGCAGATAGCCAAGGAAGGGCCCGAGTTCTCCGCGATTCCAACTCCGCATGGCTACGCCGTCGAGCAGCACGGTGCCCGCGAGATCCGGCCAGATCCCCACCAGGCAGCGCGCCAGCGTCGTCTTGCCCGACCCTGAAGGCCCGGTCACGACGATCACGGCGCCAGCGGGAATCTCGGCGTTCAAGCCTTTGAGTATCGGCTCGGCACGGCCGGGGACGCTCGCCACCAGATCTTCGATGCGCAAATGGCCGGTCGGTACTGCATGGCCAGAACCGGCGTCGCGCTGCGGATGTCGGGCGAGCAAGGCGGCCAGACGCTGATAGGATTTGCGCGCCGAAAAGTAGGCTTTCCAGGTCGACACCAGTTGGTCTATCGGGGCCATGGCGCGCCCCATCAGCACATTGGCGGCGATCATGGCACCGGGACTCAGCTCACCCTGTATCACCAGCAGCGCGCCGGCGCCCAGCGCCAGCGATTGCTGCGTGTAACGGAGGAATTTGCTGACGGCCTGCATCCGGTTGCCCACATCCTGCGCTTCATGATGTTGGCGCAGGCATTGCTGATGACGGCTCAGCCAGCGGCTGCGCAGGTCCCCCAGCATGCCCAGGGACTCGATGATTTCGGCGTTTTTCAACTTGCTCTGGACATAGGCTTGCAACTGGCTGAGCAGTTCCATGGCCTTATCGAGCGGTGCCAGCATGCGGCGCTGGCCGAGATAGGACAACGCCGCGAGCAGCAGTGAAAAAAAGATCGAGAGCCAGCCCAACAGGGGATGAAGCAGGAACAGCACGGCGACATAGATCGGCGTCCAGGGCGCATCCAGAATGGCAAACAAGCCATGACCGGTGAGAAACTGGCGCAGGTTGGTCAGGTCGGAAATCGGCTGGGCTGAATTCTCCCCGTAACGGATCAGATGGGCCTCGAAACTGGCATTGAAAACCCGCGAATTGAGTTGTTCGTCGAGCTTGACACCGGTGCGGACCAGGAGACGGGTGCGGGACCATTCGGCGAAGGCCATCACCGCGTAAAGGAACAGCATCACCAGGGTCAAGGCGATCAGCGTCAATTCATTCTGACTCGGCAGCACCCGGTCGAATACCTGCAGCATGTACCACGGCGGCGTGAGCATCAGGAGGTTCACGACCATCGTCAGGATCACGCAGACGACGAATTCCCGGCGCAACAGCCCCAGCGTCTCGGTCAACTCGTTGCGCTGGAAAAAGGAAGAGAGGTTCATGGTGCGTAAGGGTCGCGGCGAGGCGCGTCTTCAAGCGGCGGCGATCTGCGCGGTCGCGCTTGTTGCCGGGGCGGCGGCCTTCCCCTGCAGGCTAGCCAGGACATCGTCGCGGCTGCCGTAGGCTTTGACCTGTCCGTCGACCAGAAGCAGCATGGAGTCGACCGCAACGAGCACGCCGCTGAGGTGGGTAATGACCACGATCGTGGTGCCACTGGCCTTGAGCGCGAGCAGCATTTGCACGAGTGCCCGCTCGCCTTCCTTGTCGAGGCTGGCATTGGGTTCATCGAGCACGAGCAGCCGCGGCCTGCGATAAACGGCGCGCGCCAGTCCGATACGCTGACGCAGGCCTCCGGAAAGAAAGCAGCCTTCGTCGCCGATCGCGGTGTCGTATTGCTCGGGCAGGTTCATGATCGTTTCATGCACGCCCACTGCCCGCGCTGCCGCTTCCACCTCGGGCATAGCCACGGCGCCGAAGCGCGCGATATTTTCCGCCAGGGTGCCGTCGAATAGTTCCACGTCCTGGGGCAGATAGCCGATATGCGGACCCAGCTCAGCCTTGTCCCACATGAACACATCCACGTCATCGAGACGCACGCTGCCGCTGACCGCCGGCCAGACGCCCACGATCAACCGGGCCAGGGTCGTCTTGCCCGAGGCCGTGGGGCCAACCACGGCAAGGGCCTGTCCGGCAGAGACGGCCAAGGACACGCCGCGGATGACGATGGCCGTAGAATTGGGCGCCGCTGCGATCACCGCATCGAGCTTCAATTGGCCTTTGGGAGGGGGCAAGGCCATGCCCGGCGCTTTCGCCGGCAAGGCCTGCAGGACGTGGCTCAGGCTGGCATAGGCGGCGCGCGCATTGACGACGTGCTTCCACATGGCAATCACTTGCGTAAGCGGCGAAAGCACACGAGCGCCGAGGATGGAAGCGACGATCATCATGCCACCGCCGCCGGGAAACATTCCCTCGATGGTCAGCCAGCAGCCAGCGCCGAGCAGCAAGGAAGATTGCGCCATCTGGACGAATTTCGAGACGGACGAATAACTGCCAGCCGCGTCGGAGGCGCAGGCTTGCCGGAACAGGCTTTGCCGGTGCTTCTTCAGCCAGCGGGCGTGGATGCTGCCGAACATGCCCATCGCCTCTATCACCTGAGCGTTCTTCAGGCTGCCGGTTGCGTAGTTCTGGGCGTCGATCGCGGAACGATGAGCCTCGGTCAGCGCAGGCTGGGTGTCGCGTTCCGTGAACAAGGCCAGGACGACCGAGATCAAGGCGGCGGCGATAGCCATATAGCCCATGATGGCATTGATGAAGAAGATCGCCAGGATGTAGAGCATCGCCATGGGCACGTCGATGATCGCCAACAGAGCGGGACTCGAGATGAATTCGCGGAGGTTGCGCAAGTCGTTGTGGACTTGCATCGAGTTGATCGGAATCCGGCGCAAGTTTGCCGCAAAGATACAGTCGAACAGCCGCTCGGCAAGCGTCGCGTCAAAGCGGCGCCCGGCCGCTTGCAGGACCTCCGCCCTCACCCATTCGAGCACTTCCATCAGCGCATAGAGACCGACCACCAGCACGGTCAACATCGCCAGAGTCATGCCGCTGCGGCTGTTGACCACGCGGTCATAGACCTCCAGCATGTACAGGGTAGGCGCCATGATCAGCAGATTGGTGAAGAAGCTGAAAAAGACGGCATGGCGAAAATAGGCCACCTGCCCGGCCAACGCCTCTTTCAATTCCGACTTCTCCGACTTCTGCTGGGCAATCTTCATTAAAGCCACGCTCGCCTGGATTCTTGGTAGTGATTCTCCCACCGCGTAGCGCAGCAAACCGATACCTGTTAGTTGGTATTTCGACTAACTGCATGTCCTTAATCGAAAGGCGACGGGATTGCCGCCGTCGCCTGCCGCATGACCCGCCTTGCTATGCCGAAGTCATGCCCACTTCTTGCCTAGTTCACCCAGGTTGGCCTTCTGCAACTCCTCCGGGTTCATCACGATGCGGAATTTGCAGTTTCCCTGGAAGTTCAGAAAGAACGGCTCGGCAAAGGCGGGAATATCCGATGGGGCTTGAACATTGACCACGAAGATACCGCCTCGCCTTCCCTCCTGCTCGGTGAAGTAGGCGGCCTCCGGCTTGATGGTTTCGAGGATATGTCCGATGAGCTCGCCCGCCCTTCCGCTTCTGACGAGAGAGTTGAAAGGCTCATGGGGAAACTCGACGGTAAGTAGCATTTTCATCTGATCATCTCCTGCAATTGCGGCATTTACAGGCGGTGCCGCATACGCCTTAGCGCGGCAACGGCGAACCCGCCGTACTGTTGCGGCATGTCGCGCGCAGCCGAATACAACAGGGTCCGGTGGCAGATAGTAGGGATACAGCGGAAGGCTGCTTGCAGGAAGACTCAAGCAGCTCATTCGAGACAAAGTTACCCTTGCCGTTCGACGGCGACAATACTTGAGCCAAGGTATTTGGCATGGGGCAAAACCCTAAGTGCCGGCTGCGCCATTGACCAGCGTGCCGCGGACCTGGAGGTTGGCTACGCTGACGAGCCGGTGACGGTGCCAGCAGCGATCCCCGTGCCCCCGGAGCCGACTCTGGAGAGCAGTCCGCCGCAGGCGGCCAGGCCGGCGATGATCAGCGCGGCCCAGACTCGCTTGAACATGTTCGTAGTCATGCTCCGTCCCCGGATTTTGATGCTTCGTCCTGCACCTTGGCAGCGGCAATAGGAATTGAGTAGAAATAATGACCCAGCCGGAAGCGAAGAGGCTCTCCGGTACCCTTGTCCTGTTCGCAAAGCTGGTTCGCACACCGGAAAAGTTCCAGCGATCGATCGGCCCACTGGCGTCGAGTGAGCATAGCCAGTTCGTCCACCGAATATTAGGTTAGACCATCGCCGATCACGGTTTGTTCCAGAACGGCTGGGCTCCCGCCGAGCATGTTCGACGAGGCCGCCGATAGGTGATCATGCAGGTTCGCGGCAAACCTGGATGGCGAGGGGCGACGCCTCGGAGAGATTGCCAAAGCCTGCGGAATGGACCCGGCGGGCATCGAACAAACCTACGCATGACCAGCCACCCGATGCTTATCTCCATACCGGCAGCTCATCAAACGTTGCTATGGGATAGCGGACACTGACCAAGGGATGCTCACCTCTTACCCCTTGGGGGGCAGGCCGTTCTGCTGTCTCAAAGCTTACCGAGTCAGGAACTCGCCGAGTTGCTTATCAGAGTCCGCAAGGCATCCGAGGAACCAGTCCTTGATCCTTATCACAGCGGTACTACACATCGGCAGTCCAACAGTCGGCAGTTTGTTGTTCCTGATTACCGCGGTACCGCTTTACAGTACCACGGATAATTTGTACACTGTCACTGAATGAACAATCATTCATCGATGGCGATGCCCAGTAATCCCCCACCCAATGAGGCGAAACAAAAGCCATTTCAACGGAATCGAGAACCATCTTAATGGCTGCAGCAGCATCAAACTCCGGTCGTAACTATAGCGGCGCCGTGATGGTGGTCGGCGGCGGCATCGCGGGGATCCAGGCTTCGCTCGATCTAGCCGAAACCGGCTATAAGGTCTATTTAGTCGAGAAGCGCTCTGCCCTCGGCGGGCATATGGCCAAGCTCGACAAAACTTTTCCCACCAACGACTGCGCGATGTGCACCATCTCGCCACGACTGGTTGATGCTGGTGGACACCCCAATCTCGAGATCCTGGTCGATAGCGAACTGGCCCTGCTCGATGGAACTGTCGGCGAATTCACCGCAACCGTCCGCACCCGTCCGCGTTATATCGACAGTGACATCTGCAACGGTTGCGGCAAGTGTGCTGAGGTTTGTCCCGAATCGTTGCCCAGCCAGTTCGATGAGGGTTTGCGCCCGCAACGCGCTGCCTACCGCCTGTATCCCCAAGCCACCCCGGACAGTTACGCGATAGAGAAGCGCGGCGTGGCGCCCTGCCGTGATGCCTGTCCGGCCGGCCAGCGCGCCCAGGGCTACATCGCTCTGATTCGCGAAGGCCGATACCAGGACGCGCTCTTCAGCATACGCAAGGACAATCCGTTTCCGGCGATCTGCGGACGCATCTGCGACCATCGTTGCGAGAGCGCGTGCAGCCGCGGCAAGGTAGACGAACCGGTGAACATCCGCGGCCTAAAGCGTTTCGTAGTGGATCAGGAGTACTCGAGATCGGGTGACCAAGCGCGCCTCAAGTCCGAACCTGAGGCTCGTCATTTCGAGGAGCGTATCGCGATCATCGGCGCCGGCCCCTGCGGGCTTACCGCGGCACAGGATTTAGTGCGCCTCGGCTACCCTGTGACGGTGTTCGAGGCCTTGCCGGCGCCGGGCGGCATGCTGCGCTTCGGCGTTCCCGCGCACCGCCTGCCGGCAGAACTGATCGACCGCGAGATTCAGGACATCCTCGATCTCGGCGTCGATCTCCGTCTCAATGCACAGGTCAATAATCTGGACGATCTTTTTGCCCAGGGTTTCAATGCAGTGCTGATCGCCGTCGGCGCCCAGGAAGGCATCAGCCTGCCGATTCCGGGCAAGGATCTGGAGGGTGTACTGATCAACACCGCTTTTCTGCGCGACGTTCGGCTTGCGCAGATGAAGCGTTCTGCAGGCGATCTGCAGGGGGCTTCACTTATCGATCCGCGCACGCGCATCGCGGGCCGTGACGTGATCGTCGTCGGCGGCGGCGACGTCGCGGTGGACGTGGCGCGTAGCGCCATACGCCTGGGTGCGAGGCGTGTGCGCATGGCGGTGCGCGGCAGCTCCGGGCGGATGCCAGCGAGTGAGCACGAACAGAAGGCGGCGCGAGCGGAAGGCATCGAAATCGAGATCGGTCTGAACTTTCTGCGCGTTGTCGATGATGGCGCCGGTCGTGTCGCCGGACTCGAATGCGAGCGCGTGGCGCGCTTTGAAAGCGATCAAACGGGCCGGCAAATAGGAATCGTTGCGCCCGATTCGACCTTCGTGATGCCCGGAGAAGTCCTGATCTTCTCCATCGGCCAGCGGGTCGGCCTGGGTATCGCTCCCGCCGATTCGCAGATCAGGATCAGTCCGGACAAGACGTTGGCGATCGATGCCCTAACTATGGCCACCGGCCGTGCCGGTGTCTTCGCCGCCGGCGACTGCACCAGTGGCACCGCCTTCGTCATTGAAGCGATCGCCGGCGGTCATCGCAGCGCCGAGACCATCCACCATTACCTGCGCGAGGGCAGCGCACGGGTCGAGGACAAGCCGGCGCAGCCCGTCGCAAAATTGAGCCAGGCCGAGCTTGACGCCAAGGTACAACAGCGCCAGATCCTGCTGACGCCGCGTGTACCCATGCCCGAGGCGGCAATTGAAACACGCAGCGGCGATTTCGCCGAGGTCGAACTGGGTTATTCGGAGGAAGAGGCGCGTGCAGAGGCGAATCGCTGCCTGTCCTGCGGCATCTGCAGCGACTGCAACCAGTGCGTCGACGCCTGCGGCGTCAAGGCAATCGACCACGGCATGGTCGATCGCACGAGGAGGATCGAGGTGGGCGCGGTGGTGCTCGCGCCCGGCTTCCAACCCTACCGCGCTGAACTGTCCGAAGAGTACGGTTACGGGCGTTATCCCAACGTCCTCACCTCGCTCGAATTCGAGCGCCTGTTGAGCGCCTCTGGCCCTAACAGCGGTCACGTCCAGCGCCCGTCGGATGGGCGCACACCCAAACGCATCGCCTTCCTGCAATGCGTCGGTTCGCGCGACCAGTCGCACGATTACTGTTCAGCAGTTTGCTGCATGTATGCCGCAAAGCAGGCGGTCCAGGCGATCGAGCACGAACCGGACACGCGGGTTCGCGTTTTCATGATGGACATGCGCGCCTTCTCCAAGGGCTACGAAAGTTACTACCGCACGGCGAAAGAGAAGTACGGCATCGCCTACACGCGCTGCCGCATCTCCAACGTGCGCGAGGATGCCAAGACCCGGAACCTGCTGTTGCGGTACTGGGACCGCGCCGGTGCGCGCGAAATGGTCGAGGAAGAATTCGACATGGTGGTGCTCTCCGTCGGCATGGAAATCGCACCCGAGGTCCGAGACCTCGGCCGGCGTCTTGGCGTTGAACTCGACGATTACGGCTTCTGCCGCACCGTGCAGTTCGATCCGCTGCAGACCAGCCGGCCCGGCGTTTTCGCGGCGGGGCCGTTTCGCGAACCCAAGGACATTCCCGAGTCGCTGGTCGACGCCAGCGCTGCTGCGGCCAGCGTCGGCGAGCTCCTCGCCGGTAGCCGCGGCACGCTGACCCGCAAACAGGAGTTCCCCGCAGAACGCGATGTCGGCGACGAGGATGCCCGCACTGCTGTATTCGTCTGCCATTGCGGCACCAATATCTCCGGCTTTCTCGATTGCGACGTGGTCGCCGAGTACGCCAGGAACCTGCCGGGGGTGATCCACGCCGAGGAGACCCTGTACGCCTGTTCGCGCGATAGCATCGCACACATTTCCGCAAAAGCGCGGGAGATCGGCGCCAACCGCTTAATCGTCGCCAGCTGCACGCCGCTGACCCACGAATCGGTGTTTCGCAATTGCGCCCGTGACGCGGGACTCAATCCTTTTCTGGTGGACATGGCCAACATCCGCAACCAGTGTTCCTGGGTGCATTCCACCGACCGGACCGAAGCGACCGACAAGGCGAAGGACCTGGTGCGCATGTCGGCGGCGCGCGCGGTAGAACTGCAAGCCCTGCAGACCGGCCAGATGGCCATGAGCAAGACCGCCCTGGTGGTCGGCGGCGGTCCGGCCGGCATGACCGTGGCGCTGTCCCTGGCGCACCAGGGATTTCCGGTGCACTTGCTGGAACGGGCGGAGGAACTCGGCGGTGCGCTACGCGACCGCCACTTCGGTTTGGATGACATAACCGGGATCGACGGATCGTGCATTACCCATGCGCTCTGCCGCGACGGCGCCGGGACTAGGATCTCACCGCGGCAACTGCTCGCCGAACTCATCGCGGCCGTCCGTGCCGAACCGCGCATCAGCATCCATTGCGCAACAGTACTGGCCAAGACAGCGGGCTTCATGGGCAATTTCACCTCGACCCTGACTTCACCCGACGGTGCGTTTGAGCGCGCGATCGTGACGCACGGTGCCGCCGTGCTAGCCACGGGCGGCGTCGAATACCGCGGCGACGAATACGGCTATGGCAGCGATCCGCGCATCCTCACCCAGAGCCAGTTCGAGGCAAAACTGGGCGATGGCGAAAGCCCGAACCGAGTCGTCATGATCCAATGCGTCGGCCCCGCCGAGCGCTACTGCGGGCGGATCTGCTGCACTTCCGCATTGAAGAACGCGCTGATCCTCAAGCAGCGGCAACCTGCGGCGCAGGTGACGGTGATCTACAAGGACATCCGCACCTACGGCTTCAAGGAGCGCCTCTACGCCCAGGCGCTGGAGGCTGGCGTGCTCTTCGTGCGTTACGACGATACCCGGCCGCCGCTGGTCGACACAGGGACGGGACGGCCTGTGGTTCGCGTGTTCGAGGAAATTCTCGGCAAGGATCTCGAGTTTGCCCCCGATTATCTGGTCCTGTCCTCGCCGCTGGTGCCCGACCCTGGTGCGCGCGAGTTGTCGCGCTGCCTCAAAGTGCCGATCGACATGGACGGCTTCTTCATGGAAGCGCACGTGAAATTGCGGCCGATGGACTTTCTCTCCGAAGGCCTGTTTATGGCCGGATCCGCGCACTATCCGAAGCTTATCGAGGAGACCCTGGTGCATGCCCGGGCGGCCGCCGCGCGCGTCGGCGCGCTGCTCTCATATGACTCGATCACGGTCGGCGGCGGCATCGCCGAAGTCGATCCGGCCTTGTGCGTGGGTTGCCTCACCTGCGTTCGCAGCTGCTCTTATTCCGCGCCGAGGATGAGCGCCGCCACCACCGGCGTCGGTGGCATCCTCGGCGCTGCGCGTATCGAGGCCGCGCTCTGCCAGGGCTGCGGACTGTGCGCCGCGCAGTGCCCGGCCAACGCGATCGAGCTCAAGCACTACACAGACCGGCAGGTGCGGGCCAAGGTCGATGCCCTGTTTCCAGCTTCGCGCGAGATTGCATAGTCATGGATAACTTCCATCCCGAGGTGGTCGCTTTCTGCTGCCGGCATTGCGCCTACGCCGCGGCCGACCTCGCAGGCGGCAAGCGCCAGCCCTATCCGAGTGCGATCAAGATCGTCGAGTTGCCGTGCACCGGCCGCATCGACGTGGTGAATATCCTCCACGCCTTCGAGGACGGCGCCGACGGTGTGCTGATCGCCGGCTGCCTGGATGGCAGCTGCCACTACATCAAGGGCAACCTCTATGCCCGCCAGCGGCTCGACTATGTCCGCGGACTGCTCTGTGAGATCGGCCTGGAGCCCGGGCGAGCGCGCATGATCAACATCTCCGCGGCGATGGGCGTCCAGTTCGCGGAACTGGCCAGCGAGCATGTCGAAACAGTGCGCGCCTTGGGTCCCAGCCCCTTGCGGCGCAAGATAAACCAAGGAGAAGCGACATGATCGTCGCGGAGAAGAAACCCCTGGAAGCCATCGCAAGAATGCTCGAAGGCAGCGGGCGCGTGCTCGCCGTCGGCTGCGGCACCTGCGTCACCGTCTGCTTCTCGGGCGGCTCCAAGGAGGTGGCCACGCTCGCCGCCAGCCTGCGCATGAAGCGCAGCATCGAGGACAGACCGCTAGCGGTGGTCGAAGCCATGGTGCAACGCCAGTGCGAATGGGAGTACCTCGAACCGCTGGCCGAACAGATGAAAAATGTCGACGCCGTACTCTCGCTCGGTTGCGGCGTCGGCGTGCAGACCCTCGCCGAACGCTTTCCGACCATGCGCATCCTTCCCGCCCTGAATACCCTGTTCATGGGACTGCCCTCGGCCCAGGGGGTATGGGAGGAGCGCTGCCAAGGCTGCGGCAGTTGCGTGCTGGACAAGACCGGCGGCATCTGTCCGGTGAGCCGCTGCGCCAAACAACTTTTCAACGGCCCCTGCGGCGGCTCGCAGAATGGCCGCTGCGAAGTCGACGAGGCCACTCCCTGCGCCTGGCACATGATCTGGGAGCGCGCCGAGGCGTTGGGCATGAGCGAAGACCTGATGAGCATCGAGCCGCCGAAGGATTGGGGCACGAGCCGTGACGGCGGCATGCGACGCATGGTGCGCAACGATCTACGCCTGCCTGAGGACCAGGACAAGGAGGGCAACGAATGAGCAAGCTCTCTGCCGCGGTGCTGCCGACGGATGCGACTTTCAAGAGTGGCGGCAATCTCGAACGTGTCCTGGCGGCGGGGCGCTTTGCCGTGACCGCCGAACTCGGCCCACCGCGCGGCTGCGACGCCGCCGCGGTACGCCGTAAGGCGCAGATACTCAGAGGCTGGGTCGATGCCGCCAACGTCACCGACAACCAGGCCGCGGTGGTGCACATGGGCAGCATCGCAACCGGCCTGTTGATGATCAGCGAGGGGTTGGAGCCGATCATCCAGATGACCTGCCGCGACCGTAACCGGATCGCCATGCAGAGCGACTTGCTCGGCGCCGCCGCCCACGGCGTGCACAACCTGCTCTGTCTGTCGGGCGACCACCAGTCGATGGGCGATCACCCGGGCGCCAAGAACGTGCACGACATTGACTCGATCCAGATGGTGGCGATGGTTCGCGCGATGCGCGATGAAAACCGCTTCCAGAGTGGCAAGGAAATTCCTGGCGGCGGCCCGCGCCTTCTAATAGGCGCCGCAGAGAATCCTTTCGCCGATCCCGCCGCCATGCGCCCCTATCGCTTGCGCAAGAAGGCGCAGGCCGGCGCCGACTTCATCCAGACCCAGTTGGTCTACGACGTGGCGCGCTTTCGCGAGTTTATGAAGAAGGTCGTCGATCTCGGCGTACACGAAAAAGTGTCGATCCTGGCTGGCGTCGGTCCCTTGAAGAGCCCCGGCATGGCCCGCCACCTGCGCCAGAACGTGCCCGGCATGCTCGTGCCCGAGTCCTACGACGCGCGCTTGGAGGCGGCCGTGAACGGCATCGACGGTCGCGATAAAGCTGAGAGAAGCTACGCTTGGCGCGAAGAAGGCAAGCGCATCTGCGTCGAGCTGATCCAGGAGATCCGCGAGATCGAAGGTGTCGCCGGGGTGCACATCATGGCGATCGAATGGGAGGAGGCAGTACCCGAGATCGTCAAGGCGGCCGGATTGCGTCAGGCGTCGCAGGGATGAGCGAGTCGGCAACAACGTTGGCGATGACGATATACGCGAAGACTGGCGCCAAGGTCGAGCGCTGCTGGCAGTGCGTCAAATGCACCGCTGGCTGCCCTCTAGCTGAGCAGTTCGATCTGACGCCCAACCAGGTCATGCGCTCGCTGCAGATGAACGACGAAAGCGTCCTGGCAAGCCGCGCGATCTGGCTCTGCGCCTCCTGCTATACCTGCGCCACGCGCTGTCCGCGCGGCATCGACGTGACCGGTGTGATGGACGCGCTGCGCATAGAGGCCAAATTGCGCGGCGTGCCGCCGGGCATTCCGGAAATAGCCAGATTCAACGTCATCTTCATGCACCTTGCCGGCTTTTTCGGGCGGGTGCCTGAAGCGCTCTTGATGCTGGCCTTCAATCTCGCGCGCGGCAAGCCCTTTCACGACGCCCGCCTGGGCTGGCAACTTTGGCGCCGCGGCCAACTCAAGTTGTTGCCGAGATTCGTCCGGGTTAATAAATCGCCCACTCAGATCACGGCGGTAGCGGACGGTGCCAACAAGGTTGGCTATTTTCCCGGCTGCGCCTCGGCGGGCAGCGGCTCCGAATACGATAGCAGTGCGCGCGCTGCGGCGCGCGCGCTCGACATCGACTTGGTCGAGCCGGAAGGCTGGACCTGCTGTGGCGCCAGCCCGGCACACGCGAGCGACGCGGAACTGGCGACTCTGATGCCGTTGCGTGCGATCGTCATCCTGGAGCGGATGCGCATCACGACGCTGACCTCGCCCTGCAGCGCGTGTTTTTCGCGACTGAAAGCCGCCGAACAGGAAGTGGCCAATGACACGGGCAAAGCCCGGTTGGTTAAAGCCTCACTCGATTACGAGTACGGCGGCACGGTGCGCGTGCAACATTTACTCGACACTTTCATCGAGCACGCCGGTTCGGAGAGAATCGCAGCCCGCGTCAGGCAACCGCTCACCGGCCTCAAAGTCGCCTGCTTCTACGGCTGTCTGATCACCCGCCCCAGCCTGGTCACCGGCGCCCTGCATCCGGAATACCCGATGCGGATGGATGATCTTGTTCGTGCCCTGGGTGCCGAACCGGTGGCCTGGTCGGGCAAGACCGATTGCTGCGGCGGTTCGCTCGGCGTCACCCAGACAGCGGTCGCGCAGGGCATGACCAAGCGCGTTCTCAGCAATGCCCGTGATTGCGGCGCCGATATCGTCGCGACCATGTGCCCGATGTGTCACATGAACCTGGAGCTGCGCCAAGACGGACTCGGGCTGGACGCGTCGATTCCGATTGTGCACGCCACTCAACTCATGGTGCGCGCCTTCGGCATGTAATTTTAAAGGCCAATTTCCCCGAGGGGCATCTCAAGTCGACGCCGCTGGGAGTTTCAAGTCATCGAAGCCAACAGTGCGCTCCGCTGACTACATCGCATCTACCTTGGGTGGCATCGCCAGTTTACTGGGCGTGTGGCTGCCGGAGGGCCGATTGTTCAGGGAGTGGCGCTTGCGCACGATCCTGGTATTAACCACCCTGCTCTCCGCAGCGGCGCATGTGCTCCTGGCTTTGAGCAATGAGGTATGGCCTTATGTTATTGCATTCACTATCGCTTCGTTCTTGAACGCAGCGGTGGTGCCGGTAATCAATTCGCTGATCGCCTTCAACGTTGTCGTACCCGGAGAGGCACAGCTTTCGGCATTGCGAGCGCAGCCCAGGCGGTCGCGTTTATGATCGGGCCCATCGCGGCGGCAATGTTTGCGGCAACCTCGCTCAAAGCTAGATTTTTAGCCGTTAGCATCTTGCTGGTCGCGTTCGCAGCCTTGATCGTGCTCGCTGTGCGCGAACCGGCGGGTGCACACTAATCGGGAACGATCCAAGTCACCGCTGCTCATTCGATGTGGACCCTAAGTTATGTGTAAGCGCTCAGCGCGCCCACGTTGGATTACGATGGAACTTGGCATAGAGGTTCCGCACGCAGTGGTAGCAGCGAATCGATCTGGCTGTTGAGGCAAGTGGGCAAAGCTTCCAGAGTTTGTCTAAGCCAGGCCGAAGGAT
>CAILCO010000119.1 GCA_903832735.1 uncultured Sterolibacterium sp. | reverse complement strand
TGGCAGCCCCCGGCAGCCTTGGAATTCCGGTTATCCGGGGCCCGTGCTTGACGACACCACCATGAACGCGCTGTTCGACTAGGAAGCCAAGCTGGTTTCGATAATTCTTCTGTGCTGATTGCAGGTCATGGCTTCAGGTATTACAATGAATGTCGCCGTAATACAAATGGAGTCATGCCATGTCGACGACACTTACCAGCAAGGGTCAGGTCACTATTCCCAAGCAGATTCGCGATGCGCTGAATCTGGCACCCGGCTGTTCGGTTGATTTTGCCGTCAATCGCGAAGGGGATGTCGTTATTCACAAGGTAGGCGCGAGGCCGAGTCGCAAGCCTGACCGTTTCGAGTCTGCTCGTGGCAAGGCTGACGTCAAATGGCGGACTGATGACCTGATGGCGCTACTGCGCGGTGAAGGCTGAGGTGGCGTCAGTGTTGCTGGTCGATACCAACGTGCTGGTCGATGTTCTGGAAAACGATCCGGAATGGGCGGACTGGTCGATTGGCCAACTGCGTGCCCAATCGAAAGTTCATCGGCTGGCGATCAATCCGGTGATCTACGCCGAACTGTCGCTGACATTCTCGACCGTTGAGGCGCTGGACAATACAATCGAGGAGTTGGGCTTGGTGCTGATCGAGGTGCCGCGCCCGGCATTGTTCCTCGCTGGCAAAGCCTTCGTGCGTTATCGCCGCCAGGGCGGCAACAAGAATAACGTGCTTGCCGATTTCTTCATCGGTGCGCATGCGGCTGTGTCACGCTATCCGCTGCTGACCCGAGATACTCGCCGCTACACCACTTATTTTTCTGATGTTCAACTGGTAGCGCCGGAACGGGCATAGGGGCTGGGGCGATGGCTTACAACGAACAAGAAACCCGCTTCTTCCTCATTGATCCGGTACTCCGCGACAAGGGCTACAACGACCATCAGTGGCTCAAGATGGAAACGCCCGCGCCCGTTGAACCTACCGGGCCCAAGGGCCGCCGGCGCAAAGGTGCGGGCCGCACCGACTACCTGCTGTGCGTACAGGTCGGCGATATGCCCAAACCGCTACCGGTTGGTGTCCTGGAGGCCAAGAAAGAAAACGAAGACCCGCTCAAGGGCATGCAGCAGGCCAAGGGGTATGCCGATTGCCAGCGCTTCGACGTGAAATATGTGTTCGCCACCAATGGCCACAAGTATGGCGAGTTCGACCTGTTCACCAAGCTGCAAAACGGGCCGTTTCTGTTTCCCGATTTCCCGCCGCATCCGGACCTCACCGCACGTTACGCCAAAGATACCGGCATCGATCTTTCAAAACCTGAAGCCGCCATGCTGTTTCAGGCCGACAGCGCCGCATGGGCGCAAACCCGCTACTACCAGGACGCCGCCATTCGCGCCGCATTTGAAAAAATCCTCCTTGACCGGCAGCAAGGCCGGCCGTCGCGCGTTTTGCTGGCACTGGCGACCGGCTCGGGGAAAACCATCATCGCCACCAACTTGCTGTGGCGCTTGAGTCAGGCCGGGCAACTGCCCAAACCTGCGCTTTTTCTTTGTGACCGCGACGAGTTGCGCGAACAGGCCTACACCAAGCTCAAGGCCGCCTTCGGTGATAACGCGCGCATTGTCGAAACCAGGCAAGGCGGCAACGCAGCGCAAAACGCCCGTATCCACATCGCCACCTACCAGACGCTCGGTCTCGACGATGAGGAAGGTTTCGCCAGCTTCCTCACCGAGCACTATGGCGACGATGCCTTCAGCGTCATCATCATCGACGAATGCCACCGCTCGGCCTGGGGCAAGTGGTCGGAAGTGCTGAAGCGCAACCCGAACGCCATCCACATCGGCCTCACCGCCACACCGCGCAAATTGCAGGAATCGAAAAAGGCCACCGCCGAAGACCACGACATTACCGCCAACAACCGTAAGTACTTCGGTGAGCCGGTTTATGAATACACCCTGATCCAGGCCCAGGAAGACGGCTACCTGGCCGCCTGCGAAATCGTCAAACGCAAGGCCAGCATCGATAGCCGCACCTTCACCAAACAGGAAATCCTCAATGCCAAGGTCAAGGACATCCGCACCGGCAAGCTACTGACCGAAGCTGACTTGACCAAGGACGAATACACCGGCAAGGACTTCGACGACGAACTGTTCATCGAATTGCGCACGCCCAAGATGTGCGAGGACCTGTTCAAGCTGCTGTGCGGCAACGGCGGGCCGGAACAGAAAGTCATCATCTTCTGCACCCGCGAAATCCACGCCGACCGCGCGACCCAGCACATGAACAACCTGTACACGCGCTGGTGCAAGGAGAGGGGCCAAGACCCCAAGGATCACTATGCCTTCAAATGCATGGGCGGGCCGAACAACGGTTCGGACATGATCGAGCCGATGCGCGGCTCCGGCGAACGCGCCTTCATCGCCTGCACGGTGGACCTGCTGGAGGCGGGCGTGGACATCGAGCGCCTGAACGCCGTGGTGTTCTTCCGCTACCTGCAGTCGCCCATCAAGTTCTATCAGATGGTCGGGCGCGGCACCCGCATCCACGAAGAAACCCAGAAATACAAGTTCTGGCTCTACGACTACACCGACGTCACCAGTCTGTTCGGCACCGACTTCATCACCAAGCCGCCGCATCCTGGCGGCGGTGGCAAGGGCGGAGGTGACGATGGCGGTGAGGGAGGCGGTGGTGGCGACGATGTGCCGCACGTCGCCGAGATATGCGGCGAGTATGTCGTGGTCAACCCGCAGGGCCGCTTCATCCTCGTCCAGCGCGATGGCCGCGACACGCCGATTCCGGTCGACGAATACCGCCGCGAAGTGATCCAGCGCGTGGTCAGTGAAGCGCACAACCTCGACGACTTCCGCGCCCTGTGGATCGAAGCGCAGAAGCGCCGCCAACTCATCGATCATCTGCTGGGCGACAACTTCAGCCCGGAGGTGATCCGCGAGATCGACCAGATGAACGATTTCGATCTCTACGACTTCTTCGGTCACCACGGCTACCACGCCCGCGCGCTCAAGCGTCCCGAGCGCGGCGAACTGTTCATCAGCCACAGGTGGTTCAGCGGTATGGACGACCAGGCCGCCATCGTGCTCAAGGGCTTGGGCCACCAGTTCGCCCAAGGCGGCACCGACGCGCTGGAAACCCCGGCGTTGTGGGAAGTGCCGGAGATCAAGCAGGCCGGCGGACTGGATGCGCTGCGGGTGCTGGGCAAGCCGGTGCAGGTGATGCACGAGGCTAAGGCGAGGTTGTTCGGGGTATGAGATTTGTTCCATTGACGAGTGTTGCCGATGTCCAACTCGGAAAAATGCTTTCCCCAAAGGCGAAGACTGGCGCCCACTACTTCCGATATCTGCGCAACACGAATGTCCAATGGCACCGCATCGATACAGCAGATTTGGCGCAGATGGATTTCTCCGAGGAAGAGAGGAGGAAATTCGAATTGCGCTTCGGCGACCTTCTAGTATGCGAAGGGGGAGAGCCAGGCCGTTGCGCCGTGTGGCGAAATCAAATTGCTGATTGCTACTACCAGAAGGCTTTGCATCGGGTAAGGCCACACCAAGGCAAAGCTGATGCCGAGTTTCTCAGCCTGTGGATTCGGCATCAGGCCTTCACGGGTGCATTCAGTGACCAGAATGCCAAAACAACAATTGCGCATTTGCCACAGGTTCGGCTTGAGCAATTGTTGATCCCTGATATCAATCACACTGAGCAATGTCAAATCGCCGCCCGCCTGAAAGCCCAACTGGCCGAAGTGGAAATAGCCCGGCAGGCCGCTCAGGTCCAGTTGGGAGAAACGGCAAAGCTGGCGGATGCCATCATTTTCGACAGCATCAAGAATTCGCAGTCGACGCTCCACACACTCGGGGACGCATTAGAAGAAGTTAAAAAAGGCATCGGTAAAAACTGGGCGAGCTATCCCGTGTTGGGCGCAACCCGCGATGGCCTTGCGCCAGCAAGGGAACAACCGGGCAAGCAAGCTCCGAAGTACAAACCCGCTTTTCCCGGTACGGTGTTTTACAACCCGATGCGTATCTTGATCGGCTCGATTGCCTTCGTTGATGAAAACGACACGCCCGGCATCACCAGTCCGGATTACGTTGCACTGCAAGGCAAGCAAGGTATTGTTGATTCGCGCTGGTTTTACCACTGGCTGCGATCTCCGCTGGGCGAGCAGTGCATTCTGTCGCTCGCTCGTGGCGCTGTGCGGGAACGTATGTTGTTTAATCGCCTCGCCGAGGGTGAGATTGAATTGCCAAGCTTTGCCGACCAACAAAGCGCATCTACGGCGCTAAAAGAATTGCGCCCTCTGCGTGGGGCCGTTGAAAAAAAACTTCGCGAGCTTGATTTGCTTCCGAGAAAAATCCTTGCGCAAGCCTTCGGCCAATAGGGAAACGACCATGACCGACAAACGGATCACCCAGCAGCATCACACCACCTTCGAGGAAGTCCGCCAGTTCGACGAGGACGGTAACGAATTCTGGTCGGCGCGCGACATTGCCCCGCTGCTGGAATACCAGGACTGGCGCAACTTCATGCAGGTGGTGGATAAGGCACGGCTGGCCTGCGAACAGTCTGGTCGGCCAGTTGCCGACCATTTCGGTGATGTCACCAAAATGGTCGGCATCGGTTCCGGCGCACAGCGCCCGGTGCCCGATGTGCATCTGTCACGTTACGCTTGTTACCTGATCGTACAGAACGGCGATCCGGCAAAGCCGGTGATCGCCAACGGCCAGACCTATTTCGCGATGCAGACGCGACGCCAGGAACTGGCTGACGATGCGAAATTTGCCCAACTCAGCGAGGATGAAAAACGCCTGGCCATTCGCAACGAACTCGCGACGCACAACAAGCATCTGGCCGCTGCCGCCAAGGATGCCGGGGTGGAAACCAGTCTCGACTACGCCATCTTTCAGGACCACGGTTACAAGGGGCTGTACGGCGGCTTGGGCAACAAGGAAATTCACGCGAAGAAGGGCCTGAAAAAGAGCCAGAAAATTCTCGATCACATGGGCAGCACCGAACTGGCGGCCAACCTGTTCCGCGCCACGCAGACCGAGGAAAAGTTGCGCCGCGATAAGGTGCGCGGTAAATCACAGGCCAACAAGACGCACTTTGACGTGGGCCGCAAGGTGCGCCAGACGATTGATGAGTTGGGTGGCACCATGCCCGAGAACCTGCCCAAACCCGAATCGAGCATCCAGCAGATTGAGTCGGCGAAGAAAAAGCTGACGAAGAAGAAAGCGGAGAAATAGGACCGATGGCCAGAACCAGGAAACACGCGGAAGACGGGACGACAGTTAGCCAGGCCAAATCGCCCAAGAGCATCGCCTCCACGCAGTCGCTCTCAAGCTTCGTCAAGAGCATCTGCGATGTGATGCGCCGCTCCAACTGCGCCAGCGCCTTGCAATATGTGCCGGAGTTGACCTGGATTCTGTTCCTGCGCATTCTGGATGCCCAGGAAGCCAAAGCGCGGGAAGAGGCCGAAGCCGTGGGCGCGAATTTCTCGCCTGCACTGCACAGTCCTTACCGCTGGCAGGACTGGGCCGCCCCATATTCCGACAAGCCCGGGCAGCCAAAAACCCGCGACGGCAAGCCCTTCGGCTGGAAGCGGCAGGAACTGTTCGCGGCCGGCGACGGCAAGCTGTTCGAGTTCATCAACAAGGAACTGCTGCCGCACCTGCACAGCCTGGACATCGACACCCGCACTGGCCTGCCCAACCCGGCGGCCAGCCGCAAGCAGCGCATCATGGGCCGTACCATGACGGCGGTAGAAAAGGTGCGCGTCGACAGCGAGGCCAACCTGCGCGACATCCTGGACAAGGTGCACCAGATCAATATCGACCATGTCGACGACCAGCATTTCTTCACCCTGTCGCAGGTGTATGAAGACCTGTTGCTGAAAATGGGCGAGAAGAACTCGGACGGCGGGCAGTTCTTCACGCCGCGCGAGGTGATCCGTGCGATGGTGCATACGGTCAATCCGCAATTGGGCCAAACGGTATACGACCCCTGCTGCGGCACCGGCGGTTTTCTCGCCATTGCCTACGAGCACATCGCCCGCCAGCTCGGCAAAAGCGCCACCAGCACCGATATCGACACGCTCAAGCACGACACCTTCTTTGGCCGCGAAAAAGAGAATCTGGTGTTCCCCATCGCGCTGGCCAATCTCGTGTTGCACGGCATTGACCAACCCAACCTGTGGCATGGCAATTCACTGACCCGCCGCGCCACCTACGCGGCGCTGTTTGATCAGGCGCCCAAGACCTTTGACGTGATCCTGACCAACCCGCCCTTTGGCGGCAAGGAAGGAAAGGACGCGCAAAAGAATTTCGCCTATGAAACGAGTGCCACCCAGGTACTGTTTGTGCAGGACATCCTCAGCGAACTGGCGCCGAAGGGAACCTGCGCCATTGTGTTGGACGAAGGCTTACTGTTCCGTACCAATGAAAGCGCGTTCGTGGAAACAAAACGCAAGCTGGTGGACGAATGCGATCTCTGGGCGATAATCAGCCTGCCGGGGGGCGTGTTCTCGACGGCAGGCGCGGGCGTGAAAACCAATTTGCTGTTTTTTACCAAGGGCAGGAAGACCGAAAAGACTTGGTACTACGACCTGTCATACGTGAAGGTCGGCAAGAAAACGCCGCTGACGCTGGCGCACTTTGGGTTTGACGCCAACGGTGGCGTACTGGCCGACACGCAGTTGCCCGCCATCCTCACCGCCGAATGGCACGCTGACGAAGTCAACGCAGGCAAGCCCTTCCCGAGCTATGCCCGTATGTTGCAACAGCACGGCAAGCCTGGGGGCGAAAGTCGCTATTCGTGGACCGTCGATTTCGCCGCCCGCCGCGCCAAGGCCCGCGCCGAAATGCAGCCATTGCTCGATGAGGCCGCGCATATCAAAGCCACCGTGGTGGACTTGAAAGATCAACTCAAGCGCCTGAAGAAAGACAAGGCCAGTGACGCTGTGCTGATGGAACTGACCACCCGGATTCTGGAAAAAGACAAAGCCGCCCGCGACCTGGAAGCCCAGGCGGCTGACATTGACGCCACCGTGTTTGACCTGAAAGCAGTGAATCCGACGGCCGTGGTGGATGTGGATACGCGCACTCCGCAGCAGATCATCGGCAACATCGAGGCGCAGGGACGCATCGTTAGCGATGCCCTGGTACGGTTGAATATGCTTTTGTCGTCGGTGAGTTGAGGCCCGGGCGGAAATGAGCAAGATCAAACTGTCACAGGCACCCAAGAAAAATGAGGTCTCACTTGTCCGTTCATCGGCGGCTGAATATCTGACCTTTGTCGCGGCGGATGGCCACTCGGAAGCCAGCGTGGGAATGCGCTATGAGGGCGAGAATGTCTCGCCGCAAGCAGGCGGTGTAAAATCCCGCGGCGGCGGCTGCGCTGATGCAGCGCGCAATTCGGGAGCGAGCAAAGCATGAGCAGCACAGCCTATCAACTGCACGGCGCCGTCGCCGTGATCACCCTGGACAACCCGCCGGTCAATGGTCTGGGCTACGACTTGCGCCGGCATATCGTCGCCGGCGTCAGCGATGCCCAGTCCGACGATCGCGTCCAGGCCGTCATCCTGATCGGCAGCGATCGCGCCTTCTCGGGCGGGGCCGACATCCGCGAGTTCGGCTCGCCGAAGTCCACGGCCGAGCCTCGATTGGACACGGTGATCCGCGCCATCGAAGCGAGCGTCAAGCCGGTGATCGCCGCGATCGGCGGCGTGTGCATGGGTGGCGGCCTGGAACTGGCGCTGGGCTGTCATTTTCGCGTCGCCGTCGGAGGCGCGCAGATCGCCCTGCCGGAAGTGAAGCTCGGCCTGCTCCCCGGCGCCGGCGGCACGCAACGATTGCCGCGCCTGATCGGCGTCGAGGCGGCGCTCGAGATGATCGTCTCCGGCACGCCGTCACCCTCCGAGAAGCTCAAGGGCACGGCGCTGTTCGACGCGTTCATCGAAGGCGGCTTGCTGGAGGGCGCGCTGGCATACGCCGCCCGGGTGATCGCCGAGAAACCGGCGTTGAAGCGCGTGCGCGACATCAACATCGCCTTGCCGGATCAACAGGCTTTCTTCCGGCAGGCGCGCGACAGGATTGCCGCAACAGCGCAGAATTTCCCGGCGCCGTTGAAGTGCGTCGAGGCGGTCGCCGCGGCCGTCGAACAAGCTTTCGAAGAGGGACTGAAGACCGAACGCAAGCTCTTTCTCGAACTGATGGCCGGCCCGGAATCTCGCGCCTTGCGCCATGCCTTCTTCGCCGAGCGCGCCTGCGCGAAGATCGCCGGCCTGCCCGAGGAGACGGCTACGCGCAAGATAGGGCGCGTCGCGGTGATCGGCGCCGGCGCCATGGGCGGCGGCATTGCCATGAACTTCCTCGACGCGGGCATTCCCGTGACCCTGCTCGAGATGCGCCAGGAGGCCCTGGATCATGGCGTGAACAGCATTCGCAAGAATTACCAAAACGCGCTGAGCAAGGGCAAGCTTGCGCAGGAGAAGATGGATGCCTGCATGGCGCTGCTCGCCGCCACGCTGGACTACCAGGCGCTCAAGGACGCCGATCTGGCGATCGAGGCGGTGGCGGAAGATATCGCCGTCAAGGAGAGCGTGTTCAGGAAGTTGGACGAAGTCATCAAACCGGGCGCGATCCTGGCCACCAGCACCTCGGCGCCGGACCTCGACAGGCTCGCTGGATGCACGAAACGGCCGCAGGACGTGATCGGCATGCGCTTCCTCGCGCCGGCCAACGCCACCAAGGTGCTCGAGGTGGTGCGCGGCGCCGCCACCGCCGGGGAGGTCCTAGCCACGGTGATGCAGCTGGCGAAGAAGCTGAGGAAGACGGCGGTGCTTTCGGGGCTGTGCAAGGGCTTCATCGGCCAGCGCATGTTCGACCAGTATCTGCGCGCCGCGAACACCCTCGTCGAGGACGGCGCGAGTCCGCAACAGGTGAACCTGGCGCTGGAAAATTGGGGCATGGCGAAGGGGCCATTCCACCTCGTCGACCACGGCCAAAGGGCAAGGGAAGCTGAAACTCCCGGGCGCGCGATCAGCGATGCCGAGATCGTCGAGCGCTGCATTTACGCCCTGGTCAATGAGGCGGCCCGCCTGCTCGACGAAGGCATCGCCCAGCGCGCCTCCGACATCGACATGGTGTTCTTGATCGGCTACGGCTTCCCGCGCCATCGCGGCGGCCCGCTGCTCTATGCCGACGAAACCGGCCTCGCAAAAGTGCTGCAGGCCATCGCGGGCTTTGCGGTCGAGCCCGCGCCCCTGCTGGTGAGGCTTGCGGCCGAGGGCAGGACCTTCAACTGAAAAGCAATATCACCACCAAGGACACCAAGGACACCAAGGACACCAAGGGGACCAAGAAAACCAAGATACCAAACAAACCAAGAAAACATTTTTCAGATGGTTTTGCTGTGCTTGGTGTCCTTGGTGTCCTTGGTGGTAAAAAAAGGTTTTGAATTTCTTTGAAGGAACAACTATGAGCGTGAAAAAACTGTTCGACATTTCCGGCAAGGTCGCCGTGATCACCGGCGGCTCGCGCGGGCTGGGTTTGCAGATGGCCGAGGCGCTGGGCGAGATGGGCTGTAAACTTGCCATCACGGCGAGGAAGCAAAACGAACTCGACGAAGCCGTGGCCCATCTGAACAAGCTCGGCATCGAGGTCGTCAGCCACGCCTGCGACCTGTCGAAGTTCGAGAGCATCCCCGCTCTGGTCGACGCCGTGCTGGCCAAGTACGGCACCATCGACATCCTGGTCAATAACGCCGGCGCCAGCTGGGGCGCGCCGGCCGAGGATCATCCGCTCGACGCCTGGAACAAGGTGATGAACCTCAACATCAACGCCATGTTCGTGCTCTGCCGCGAAGTCGGCAAGCGCGTGATGATCCCGAAGCAATCCGGCAAGATCATCAACCTTGCCTCGATCGCCGGGCTGTCCGGCAATCCGCCCGACGTCAGCACCATCGCCTACAGCACCAGCAAGGGCGCGGCGGTCAATTTCACCAGGGCGCTGGGCGCTGAATGGGGCAAGTACAACATCAATGTCAATGCCATCTGCCCCGGATTTTTCCCATCGCGGATGTCCAACGGCCTGCTCGAAACGATAGGCGAATCGGTGGTCGCCATGACGCCGCTGCACCGCCTGGGCGGCGAGGAGGATCTCAAGGGCGCGGTGGTGTTCCTCGCCTCCGAGGCGTCGCGCCACATTACCGGCCAGACGCTTGCGGTCGACGGCGGCGTGACCATCACCTGAGTCGCTGAGTTGCTGGATCAACATGGGCGAAAATTCCATCGGCACGCGGCCGGTCGCCGACCGCGACGCATTCGATTGCCAACGGCTGGAAGCCTGGCTGACTGACCATCTCGCCGGCTTCACGGGGCCGCTTTTCGTCGAACAGTTCAAGGGCGGCCAGTCCAACCCGACCTTCCTGATCAGGACGCCCGGCAAGTCTTACGTCCTGCGCCGCAAGCCGCCGGGCAAGTTGCTGCCCTCGGCTCATGCCGTCGATCGCGAATATCGCCTGATCAGCGCTCTGGCCGGGAGCGAAGTGCCGGTGGCGCAGAGCCACGCCTTGTGCGAGGACGAGTCGGTCATCGGCGCGGTCTTCTACCTGATGGATTACATCCCTGGACGAATCTTCTGGGATCCTGCCTTGCCGGGCATGAAGAGCACCGAGCGCGCCGCCATCTTCGACGAAATGAACCGGGTCATCAGCGCCCTGCACCGCGTCGACTATCAGGCGCTGGGCCTCGCCGATTATGGCAAGCCGGGCAATTATCTGGCCCGTCAGGTGGCGCGCTGGAGCAGGCAGTACCAGGCGTCGGAGACCGAGAAGATAGCCGCGATGGACAATCTCATCGCCTGGCTGCCCGAGCACATCCCGGCCGGCGACGAGACGCGTATCGTCCATGGCGACTACCGCCTCGACAACGTCATCTTCCATCCGAGTGAGGCGAAGATACTCGCGGTCCTCGACTGGGAGTTGTCGACCCTGGGCCATCCGCTCGTCGACTTCGCCTACCACTGCATGACCTGGCGGCTCTCGCCCAACCAGTTTCGCGGACTGGCCGGCAACGATCTGGCGCAGCTGGGCATTCCCGCCGAGGCCGAGTATGTCGCGGCCTATTGCCGGCGCACCGGCCGGGCACCGATAGCCGAACAGGAATGGGAGTACTACATCGCCTTCAACATGTTCCGCCTGGCCGGCATCCTGCAGGGGATCATGGCCCGCGCCGTGCAAGGCAATGCCGCCAGCGCCGAAGCGCTGGACGCCGGCAGGCGGGCGCGCCCGCTCGCCGAGGAAGCCTGGCGGCAGGTCGAGCGGATCATGGCAAAAGCATAAAGGCTTTCTCACCACCAAGGACACCAAGAAGAACAAGAAAAAACCAGGCTTCTTAATTTTGTATTTCTTGGTGCACTTGGTGTCCTTGGTGGTAAATAGTTTTTGGTTGTTGATTTTTTAAAAAGGCACACTCATGGATTTCGCGCACACCGACAAGGTCAGGCTGCTGCAGCAGCGGCTCACGGCGTTCATGGTCGAGCATGTCTATCCGGCCGAGCCGGTGTTCTTCGCCGAGATCCAGGAGAGCCGGCGCCAGGGCAATCCCTGGGTGCCCACGGTGATCATGGAGGAACTGAAGGAGAAGGCCCGCGCCGTCGGCCTGTGGAATCTGTTCCTGCCGCAGTCCGAGCGCGGCGCGGGTCTGACCAACCTCGAATACGCACCGCTGTGCGAGATCATGGGACGTTCGCCGATCGCGCCGGAAGTCTTCAACTGCAACGCGCCCGACACCGGCAACATGGAAACCATAGAGCGCTACGGCAACGAGGCGCAGAAGACGGAATGGCTGGTGCCACTGCTCGAAGGTCGGATCCGCTCCGGCTTCGCCATGACCGAGCCGGGCGTGGCATCAAGCGACGCCACCAACATCCAGGCGCGCATCGTTCGCGACGGCGACGACTACGTGATCAACGGCCGCAAGTGGTGGACCTCAGGCGCCAACGATCCGCGCTGCAAGATCATCATCTTCATGGGTAAGACCGATCCCGACAACGCCAGCCGCCATGCCCAGCAGTCGATGGTTCTGGTACCGATGGAAACGCCGGGCGTCACTGTGCTGCGCCATCTGCCGGTGTTCGGCTACGACGACGCGCCGCATGGCCACGCCGAGCTTTCCTTCGAGGATGTCCGCGTGCCGGTCGCCAACATCCTGCTCGGCGAAGGGCGCGGCTTCGAGATCGCCCAGGGCCGTCTGGGACCGGGGCGCATTCACCATTGCATGCGTCTGATCGGCCTGGCCGAGCGCGCCCTCGAGAAGATGTGCCGGCGCGTTCTGAAGCGCGTCGCCTTCGGCAAGCCGATCGCCGATCAGGGCGTGACGCGCGAGCGCATCGCCAATGCCCGGATCATGATCGACCAGGCGCGCCTGCTCACCCTGAACGCCGCCTACATGATGGACACGGTCGGCAACAAGGTGGCGAAGAAGGAGATCGCGATGATCAAGGTGGCGGCGCCGACCATGGCCTGCCAGGTGATCGACTGGGCGATCCAGGCGCACGGCGGCGGCGGCGTCTCAGAAGATTTCGGCCTGGCCTACGCCTATTCCCTGGCGCGTTACCTGCGCCTGGCCGACGGTCCCGACGAAGTGCATCAAAACCAGATCGGCAAGCTGGAACTCTCGAAGTATCTTTGAAGCGGAATCAGACCGTCCCACAGGGACTTCCTTCGGCGCGTCAGAACCGTTTGGCGAGTTCCAGCCAGGCCCGCGCCGATTGCCTGGTGCCGAGCAGCACGGGAATCGATCCGATCGGCACGGCAACATAGGCCCGCGCGCCCCACTGATCATCCCCGGCCCAGTTGAGGCCGAAGCCGGCGCCGTTCAAGGTGGCGTCGTTGGTCGATGCGTTCCAGGGCTTTTTGTTGATTTCGACCTTTGAACTATCGACGAAAGCCACCGCCTGCCATTGTCCGAGCCAGGCTTTGCCCATGTCGTGGCGGAACTCGATGGTCAGCAGATAGCCGCTGTCGCCGGATATCGCGCCCATGTCATAGGCGCGCACGGTGTAGGGTCCGCCGGCGGTGGTTTTTTGCGACGGATCCAGATTGGTACTTGCCCACTGGCCGGAGAGGGCGAGATACAACGTGCTCTTCTCGCTCAGGCCTTGCAGCCGGGCCAGGCTGACGTTTGCTTTGGCAAAGCTGCCTTGCGTTTTTGCGAAGGTGGCATCGGCCAGTTGAGCGGCGGCATCGTCGAAGATCAAGCGACCCGAGGTCCAGCTCAGGTTCAAGGCACTGGCGGAACCCGCCAGAAAGTTATCCCGGTCGTCGCCGGTCAGGCTCGCCGTCACGTTGTTCAGATGCCGGTCTGTGCGTATCGCCGTTGAATCGATATGGTCGGCCAGCTTGAGCCCGTCATACTGGAGTTGCCCGTAGAGATTCGCATCGCGGCTGCGCACCAGAGTGTGCTTGCCCCACAGACTGGCCACCTGGGCGGTGCCATGTGCCTGGAGTGCGGCGAGAGGATTGCCCAGACGGTAGCTTAGCGACGAATAAGCGCCGCCCATGCGCGTGCCCAGTCCGTTCAACAGCGCTTCGTAGGCGATGCGCCCGTAGTTCATGCCGCTACCCGAAGTCAAGCCGTTAAGGGTCAAGGTGTCGCCGTGATGCAGCGGTTCGATGAAGGTGACCGTGCCGCCGAGACGCTCGCGTCCGGTATAACGGTTGCCGTAACCGTCGAGCACCACATTGCCCGAGCGCGTTGCCCCCTGCGTGGTGTTCACCTGAAGATCGGAGGTGCCGACGGCCTCGCCGGGCTTCAACACCGCCGCGACGGTGACCCCCGGAACATCGGAGAGCAGCAGCAGGGCGCGGTCCATTTCCGCCTGGCCGATAACATGCCCGTTTTGCAACGGAGAGAGCGTGGCTTCGAGCAGGGAGTCGACGACCGGGCTGCGGTTGTCGAGTTTGATCTTGCCGTAGCGCGCCTCGACGATCTCTATCGTCACCACGCCGTCGCGTATTACCTGCACCGGGATGATCGCGCGCGCCAGCGGGTAGTCGTGACTGTGGTAATACTCGGTGATGCGCTCGGCCAGTTCGCTGATCTGGACAAAGTTGAGGCTTTTGCCCTCCGCGTCGGCGACCAGCGCGTGCAGGGTTGCGCTATCGAACAGGGTGTTGCCCGAGATCCGCAGCTTCCTGACCATGAAAGGCGCGGAGGGCGGCAGCTTGGCGCCGTCTTCCCGTTCTATCCGCAGTCCGGTCCCGGATGGCGCGGGCAAGGCCGGTTGCGGCGGCTGCAGCTGTTGCAGGATAGAGCCCGCGCCAGGTGGGGCCGGAACCTGCGCGTGGGCGGCAAGCGGTGCCAGGGCGACGAGGAGAACGGCCAGCAAGGGTTCGGGAGAAAATTTCATGAGCGGTCTCTTATTCATTGACGTTGACCATGCCGGTGGGAAGTCTCATGCCGCCGGTCACGATTTGCAGCGACGGCCCCATGCCATTGCCTATCGTGATCAAGGTATTGACCACGGTGCCGCTTCTTCCCGCCGATGAGGTCGTGTCGTTGGCCGCGACGCTGTTGGCGTCCGAACTCTGGAACACCGTGATGGTCGGCAGCAGGTGCAGCGCGTCGGGGCGGGTTTCGGCCGAAGGCGTAAAAACAGTCGATGCCAATTCTGTCGTTACATTGCCAACCGGATCCTGCAAAGCTGGGGTAACGTCGGCTTTTATACCCGTCGGTTGAACGACGGAGTAGTTGCCGGCGTCCGCACCGCTGATGGAATAAGCGCTGGCGATCACGGTCTTGGCGGTGCCGACGTTGGGGTCGACAAATACGCCTTGGCCGTTGCCGCCGACGCTGACCACGTCGCCACTTATCGGTGCGACGACTGGGCTACCGACCAGGGTCGCGGTGGTGCTGCTGTCATAGACCTTGTTGTTGGCGCTGATGCCCGTGACCGCGAGGCTGAGCGGGCTGACCGTGTAGTTGCCGACCGCGCCGGCAAAACTGTAGTTGCCGGCACCACTGCCGCCTAGCGCGCTGCCGACCGATTCGATGCCGCTGTAGCTGCCTGCTTTGAGGTGGCCGCTGGTGCTGGTGTTGCCCGCGGTGTTCACCGCGACCGTGCCCAGCGTGACCTGTTCACCCGGGATGACCCCGGTCAGGCTGGCCGTTCCCGGTACCAGGGTCGCGCCGTAGATCGAACTGCCGGTGGTGATCGAGCCGGTGAGCGGTTTCGGGGTGATGGTAGCCGCTGCGGGGCCTTGCGTCGTCAGCGTGTAGTCACCGGCCTGGGCACCGGCGAGCGCCATGCTGCCGAAGGTGACGGTGGTGGCGGTGGCGACGTCCTTGCTGTTGTAGGTGGCGTTGGCTGTGGTGACGCTGACGCTATCGCCGGTATAGGGCTTGGCGTCGGCAGTCGAGCCGGCGCCGGGCGCTTCGGCGGCCAAGAGCGCCGCCGTGCCGATCACCGTGGCATTGAGCGTGGCGTCATAGACCTTGCTAGGCGCTACCGACAGACCGCTCTCGGTGAGTCCCTTGGGCGTGATGGTGGCCGCCTGGTTCGCACCTGCCAGCGTGTAATTGCCTGCCTGCGCGCCGGAGAGCGACATGTTGCCGAAGGCGACGTTAGTGGCGGTGGCGACGTCCTTGAAGTTGTAGGCGGCGGTGGGCGTGCCGGTCAGGATGACGGTGTCGCCGGTATAGGGCTTGGCATCCGACGTGGAACCGGTGCTGGGCGCTTCGGCCGTCTGGAGCGCCGCGGTGCCGATCACCGTCGCATTGAGTGTGGCGTCATAGACCTTGCTCGGCGCCACCGACAGGCCGCTCTCGGTGAGCGGCTTCGGCGTGATGGTGGCCGCCTGGTTCGCACCTGTCAGCGTGTAGTTGCCCACCTGTGCGCCGGTTAGCGACAGGCCGCCGAAGGCGACGGTGGTGGCGGTGGCGACGTCCTTGCTGTTGTAGGTGGCGCTGGGCGTGCCGGTAACGCTGACGCTGTCGCCGGTATAAGGCTTGGCGTCCGAGGTGGAACCGGCGCCGGGGGCTTCGGCGGTCAACAGCCCGGCACTGCCGATCAGCGTAGCGGCCTGGGTGGCGTCATAGACCTTGCTGGCGGCCACCGAGAGGCCGCTCTCGGTGAGTGGTTTCGGGGTGATGGTGGCCGCTGCGGGGCCTTGCGTCGTCAGCGTGTAGTTGCCGGCCTGGGCACCGGAGAGCGCCATGCTGCCGAAGGTGACGGTGGTGGCGGTGGCGACGTCCTTGCTG
>CAILCO010000118.1 GCA_903832735.1 uncultured Sterolibacterium sp. | reverse complement strand
CCGCCCGGTCACCGCCGACGGCCATGATGCAACCGCCTATGTGCTGGTCCAGTGCGCGGCCGTGGTGCGGGTTTTCGGCGGGCTATTGTTTCCCGATCACTACCTGGCGTCGGTGACGGGCTCCGGCCTGCTCTGGTCGGCTGCTTTCATGCTCTTCGCGATGCGCTATGCGCCATCGCTGCTGCGCTCCTCGGTGATCGAGCCGGGCTAAGGTGCAAGCTCTTGCGCCAGCGAAGCAGGTGCTAGCTGCTGCATAGTTGTTAACTGATTTTCCATTCTTGATGGCCATCAATTTTATTCCTCGACCGGCTCCGTAGTATCGGACCTGTGCTGCACCTTGCAGCTTAAGGGAGGAATTCACGATGGGCGGATCATTTACCACCTCAATGGCGCGGAACATCTTCTATGGCGGGACGGTATTTTTCGTCCTGCTGTTTCTCGCGCTGACTTACCGAAACGAACAGATACTGCCGACTCGTGACAACCGGGCCAACCTGACAGAACAGGTGGTGGCGGGAAAGAGGATATGGGAGACGAGAAATTGCGTCGGCTGCCATACCTTGCTCGGTGAAGGCGCTTACTTTGCGCCGGAACTGGGCAACGTGTACAAGCGTCGCGGCGGCGCGGCCGGCGGCACCGAGTTCATCAAGGCCTGGATCAAGGCGCAGCCGACCGGTACACCGGGACGGCGGCAGATGCCGCAGTTCAACCTTTCCGAAAAGGAGCTGGACGAAATAGCCGCGTTCCTGAAATACGTTTCGGAAATCAATACGTCCAACTGGCCACCTAACATCGAAGGCTGATCGAGGAGAAACATCATGCAATATCAGTCTCAAAAAGTTGCAAAACTCTACTTTACCGCCGCGATCGTGCTCTTTACCGCCCAGATCTTGTTCGGTCTGGTGATGGGCCTGCAATACGTGATCGGCGACTTCCTGTTTCCGGCCATCCCTTTCAACGTGGCGCGCATGGTGCACACCAATGCGCTGATCGTCTGGCTGCTGATGGGCTTCATGGGAGCAGCCTACTATCTGATTCCGGAGGAATCCGAAACCGAGTTGTACAGCCCGAAACTGGCGGTCTGGCTGTTCTGGATCTTCTTCGTAGCGGCCATAGCGACGGTACTCGGCTATCTACTCGTGCCCTACGCTTCGCTGGCGAAGTGGACCGGTAACGACATCCTGGAAACCATGGGCCGCGAGTTCCTCGAGCAGCCGCTGCCGACCAAGCTCGGCATCGTCATCGTCGCGCTCGGCTTCCTCTTCAACATCGTCATGACCGTGCTCAAGGGGCGCAAGACCGCCATCAGCATGGTGTTGATGCTCGGCCTGGCGGGATTGGCGGGATTCTTCCTGTTCTCCTTCTACAACCCGGGCAACATCGCGCGGGACAAATACTACTGGTGGTTCGTCGTGCATCTTTGGGTCGAGGGCGTCTGGGAACTGATACTCGCTGCCATCCTCGCCTTCGTGCTGATCAAGGTCACCGGCGTCGACCGTGAGGTGATCGACAAATGGCTCTACGTGATCATCACCCTGGCCCTGGTCACCGGCATCATCGGCACCGGCCACCATTTCTACTGGATCGGCTCGGCAGAGTTCTGGCAGTGGTGGGGCGGGGTGTTCTCGGCGCTGGAACCGATTCCCTTCTTCGCGATGACGGTATTCGCCTTCAACATGGTCAATCGCCGCCGCCGGGAACATCCGAATCGCGTCGCGACCTTGTGGGCCATGGGCACCGGCGTGATGTCCTTCCTCGGTGCGGGCGTGTGGGGCTTCATGCACACCCTGGCGCCGGTTAATTACTACACCCACGGCACCCAGGTGACGGCCGCCCACGGCCACATAGCCTTCTATGGCGCCTATGTGATGGTGGTGCTGACCATGATCTCCTACGCCATGCCGCTGTTGCGGGGTCGCGCCGCCAATTCCAACAAGGCGCAGGTGATCGAGATGTGGAGCTTCTGGCTGATGACCGTGGCGATGGTCTTCATCACGCTGTTCCTCACCGCGGCGGGAATCCTCCAGGTCTGGCTGCAGCGGGTCTCCAGCACGCCGCTGTCGTACATGGCGGCGCAGGATCAGGTCGCCCTGTTCTACTGGCTGAGGGAGGGCGCCGGTGTGGTCTTCCTGATCGGGCTCATGGTCTACATCGTCAGCTTCTTCTGCAACGGAAAAGAAAAGGCGGCCTGAGCAACGCTGCCGACAAGATCCGGCCCAAAGGCCGGGTCTTGTTTCCCGGCCTCGCTTCTTCACAGAGCATCAACTTGAGCACCCTCCAGCATGAATTCCATCCCGTACTACGAAGCAGCCGGCAATGAAGTAGCGCTATTCGAACGCGCCTGGAAAAACCGCCTGCCCCTCCTGATCAAGGGACCGACAGGCGTCGGCAAGACCCGCTTTGTCGCGCATATGGCGGCGCGCCTCGGCCTGCCGCTGTTTACCGTCGCATGCCACGACGACCTGACGGCGGCCGATCTGGTCGGACGCCACCTGATTGCCGACGGCTCGACATACTGGTCCGATGGCCCGCTGACTCGTGCCGTGCGCGAGGGCGGGATCTGCTATCTCGACGAGGTGGTCGAGGCGCGCAAGGACACCACGGTGGTGATCCATCCGCTCGCCGATCACCGCCGCGTTCTGCCGATCGATCGCACCGGCGAATTGCTGCATGCCCCGTCATCCTTCATGCTCGTGGTTTCATACAATCCCGGCTATCAGAACTTTCTCAAGGGCATGAAGCCCTCGACCCGGCAGCGTTTTGTTTCCCTGCGCTTCGACTTCCCGGATGCCGGGCGCGAGCGGACCATTCTCCGCGCCGAGACCGGCTGTGACGAAATGATGGCCCGGCGGCTGGTGGAGATTGGCCGCAGCCTGCGCGCGCTGAAGGATGTGGACCTTGAGGAGGTCGCCAGCACGCGCCTGCTCGTCTATGCCGCGATCCTGATCAAGGATGGCATGGACCCCGTCGAAGCCTGCCGTTCCGCCTTGGTGGAGAGTCTGACCGACGATGTCGAGGTGGCCGCCGCGTTGCATGAGGTGGTCCTGGCGAACTTCGGCGGCTAGGGCGCAAGGTGATGAACGAAGCCGCAACCCAACGCAGACGTCTGTGGACGCAGGCCGGCTTCTTCATTCTGTTCGTCGTTGCGCCGGTGTTCGACATCTTCCGCTACGACCTGACACAGAATCACGCCATCATCCTCGGCTACAACTGGCGCCTCGGCCTCGATGAGCTGTTTGCCGGCCGGATCAGTAGCGCGCAGGCGGCGCTGAACATTCTGCTGCGACTGTTCCTGCCGCTGCTGGGCGGCGCAGTGCTCTTCATCATGATTGCCTGGCGTTGGGGCCGGCTCTATTGCGGCTGGCTTTGCCCGCACTTCTCGGTGGTGGAAACGATCAACCGCCTGATGCGCCGGGCCAGCGGCAAACACAGCCTGTGGGATGGCGCAGCGCTGCCGGCAAAAAATCCGGACGGCTCGCAACTCGTGATCGATGCACGCTGGTGGCTCGTCACCGTGCCATTCGCCGTCGCCTTCGCCCTGGTCTGGGCGGTGGTGCTGCTGACCTATCTGCTGCCGCCTGCCGAAGTGTACGGCAACCTCTGGCGCTGGGATCCTACGCGCAACCAGGCGGTGTTCATTGCTGCCGCGACATCGATCCTGTCCCTAGACTTCCTCTTCGCGCGCCATCTGTTCTGCCGCTACGGTTGCGCCGTCGGCCTGTTCCAGAGTCTGGCCTGGGTGGCCAATCGCAGCGCCATGGTGATCGGCTTCAGCCGCATCCGGGCGGCCGACTGCGCCGCCTGTTATGCCGCGAACGGACCCGGCTATGCCGCCTGCGAGGGCGTCTGTCCGATGCGTCTGAGACCGCGCCAGGAAAAGCGGGCGATGTTCGCCTGCACCCAGTGCGCCCAATGCGTCACCGCCTGCGCGACGGTGCAGCAGAGCAAGGCCAAGGACGGCCTGCTGGCCTGGGTGGACGGCGACGCAGCGCGGCAAAACGAGGCCCGCGTGAGCCTGACCGGGAGGCGCGACTGATGGAGGAGTGGGTCGGCGGACTGTGGCATCGCTTCATGACGAATGCCGCGCGGCGGGACTATCCCGAGGCTGTGGTGCACCTGGCGGAGATAGAAAAATCGGCGGGCATCGTGTTCCGCGCGCTGGGCGGCGACCCCGGCCTGCGCGTGACCGCCGCCCGCGAGGCCGCCCATGGAGCGCGGCGCAGCTGGCTATCAAGCCTGGCCGGGTCCGACGACAAGGCGTCACACGCTGCGCGTGACGCCGAGACGCTGCGACTGCCGCCGAGCATCGCCTGCTTCCCCGAGCACAGCCTGAACCGCGATCTCTACTTCTGGTTGATCGCCCTTGCCGCTCACGATCCGGCTGCTGGCACCTGGATCGTCCGCAATCAGATGGCGGCGCAAGCGACCCTGGAGCGCTACCCTGGCTTGCTGTCCCGCTACCGCCACCTGGTCACCGCAACGCTCGCTTTACGAAGCGCGGCGGAATCTCTTCCTGCCGACGAGGCGGCGCAGGAGCGAGCGATACGGGCGGCGATCGAAAAACCCGGCAGCATCTCCTTGCTGCCGCCGCTGACGCGGGCCCGGGCACGCCCGGCGCAACCGGTCTTGCTCTGGCTCTACCCGCTGCCGGATTCGGCGCCTGCGCAGCCGCGTGCCGCGGTGGGCAATCACGAATCGGGGCAGGCGAAAGAACAACCGGTGGCGAAGAAACGGCATGCGGCACGGCGCGAGGAAATGCCGGAAAACAAGTCGCCGATGCTGATGCTGTTCCGCGCCGAAAATCTGCTTTCATGGGCCGAGTTCATCAAGGTCAACCGAGCGCTGGACGAAGACCCCAACCCTGACGCCGGCCGCGCCGCCGAGAACATTGCGGAATTGGCAATCGCCGACGACGACGGCCAGCGGGTGGCATCGAAAGTTCGTTTCGATCTCGATCTGCCCTCGGCTGCCGAAGACGATCTGCCGCTTGGGGCAGGCATCCCCCTGCCGGAATGGGACTATCGCCGCCGTCAGCTCAAGCCGGACTGGTGCCGATTGCAGCTGCTGGAGTCGCGCCACGCTTTGCCGCAGCCGCTGCCAGAGCGGCTGCGGCGTGCGGCGCGGAAACTGCGCAGCCAGTTCGCCGCGCTGGCGCCGGCCAGGCGTTGGGCCAAGGCGCAACCGGACGGTGAGGAACTCGACATCGATGCCTGTGTCCGTCAGCGGGCGGATCAATTGGCCGGCCAGCCGGTAGGGGAAGCCGGGATCTATCTTGCGCAGGTGCAGAAGGAGCGGGATCTGGCCTGCCTGGTATTGGCCGACCTGTCGCTCTCCACCGATGCCCACGTCAGCGACACCCATCGCGTGATCGACGTGGTCAAGGACAGTCTGCTGCTTTTCGGCGAGGCGCTGTCCGCAACCGGCGATCGCTTCGCGATGGTCGGCTTTTCCTCGCTGAAACGGAACCATGTGCGCGCCCACGAGCTGAAGGATTTCGCTGCGCCCTTCGATGCCGCCGTACGCGGTCGTATCGCCGCATTGCGCCCCGGCTATTACACGCGCATCGGCGCCGCCATTCGCCACGCGACCAAGCTGCTCGCGGAACAGCCGGCGGCGATTCGCCTCCTGCTCATATTGTCGGACGGCAAGCCTCATGACATCGATGTCTATGAAGGACGCTACGGCATCGAGGATACCCGTATGAGCGTCATCGAAGCGCGCCGCGCCGGCATCCGGCCTTTCTGCGTCACTATCGACAGGGAGGGTGCCGATTACTTGCCGCACATCTTCGGTCCTGCCGGTTTTACCGTGCTGCACCGGCCGGAAGACCTGCCCCAGCGCCTGCCTAGCCTATACGCGCAATTGACGACTTGATCGGACTGCCCGCGATGTTGCCCCTGCTCGCCGCCAATGCCCTTGTCACCATGGCCATCGTCCTGGCGCTGTGGCTGTTCGCTGCACTGCCGCTCGCCCTGGTGGCTCATCTGGTCCTGGCCATGGGCGTCATGCCGCTGATTCTTTCTGCGATGACTTACTTTGTGCCAGTGCTGACGCGCAGCGACGGCGCGCCGCGTTCGGTCGAGATCCTGGCCTTGGTCGCCTGGCTCGGCGGCCTGGCCATGGTCGCCAGCATGGCGGTGCGTCCGAATGCGATGGCTGTCGCGCTGACCATCGTCGGGGTGCTGTTGTCCGCCAAGGCTGCGGCCGGCCTGCTGCTCTGGATGATCCTGAAGGCGCGGCGCAGCCTCGGGACGCCGCATCCGGGCCTGGCCTGGTACGTCGCCGCCCTCGGCTTTCTCCTGGCTGCGCTGTTCACCGTGCCGCTGTTCTGGCTGTGGCCCGAGCAACGCGCGGCGCTGCGCCTGGTTCATCTCCATGCCAACCTGCTCGGCTTCGTCGGACTCACCGCGATAGGCACGCTGCAAGTGCTGCTGCCCACCGCCGCGGGCAGCTGGGATGCGCAGGCCGCGGTACGTCTCAGGCAGGATCTGATATTCGGCGTTTCCGGCGCCGCCCTGATCGCGCTCGGCGCTGCCTGGAGCAGCCTGCTCGCGGGCTTCGGCGCAATCCTCTTCCTGCTGCCGCTGCTGCGCATGGGCACACGCTGGTGCGCAAGCTATGGCGATCATCTCAGCCGCCTGCACGGTGCCGCCGCCGCCCTGGGGATGGCCTGCTTCGGCTTCACCGGCCTGATCTTCGCAGGCCTGGGCCATGCGCGCGGCTATCTTCACGGCGCTGACGCCCTGATCGGCCTGGTTCCGGCATTTCTCTTGCCCCTGGTCGGCGGCGCCGCCATGCAGCTCTTGCCGGTATGGCTACGTCCGGGCCGCCAAGATGCGTGGCACGAGAAACTGCGCCGCAGCCTCGGGCGCTATAGTGGCGTGCACGCCCCACTGCTGGTCGCCGGCGGCCTGGTCACGGCTTTCGGCTCGCCCCAGGGCCTGTGGCTCTCGGCGGCGGGCCTGCTGGTGTTGCTGGCGGTCGCCGTGCGCGCCCTGCGCGATTGCCGCTAGTACCTCCTCCGTGGCACTAGCACCTGCTTCGCTGGCACAAGATCCCTGGGTTGCCCTTCGGGCAACTACGGGTTCTAGTGCTCTTTGCCATCGACTCGCGCCTGCCATAGAAACGGGAAACAGCGCCAGGCCAGCAGCGAAAAGCAGGCGAACCAGCAGGTCGCCGCGAGGGTCATCCAGGCGCCGTAGGCCTGCGGGTAAAGTTGCGGGGCGATGAGGCGAAAGGCGAAGGCCAGCATCATGATCCACAGCGCCATTTTGTCCGCGCTATCGAAGGCCACTTTCCTTCCCGTGTGTCCCTTGGAAATCCTGATCACCATGGCGGGAATGATCAGGCCCATGGCGCCGAAAGTGAACATATGGACCGACACCGAACCGACCAAGGCCGGGTGCGCGAACTTGCCGAGAACGTCGATCAGCAACTGACTGATGATCGCGATATAGCCGAGATACATGATCCCGATATCGAGCCGCTGCATGGCCAGTTGCGGCTTCCAGAAGATGAAGCGGCCGGTCAGCAAAATGGCGAGCAACAACTCGATCCAGCCCGACAGCGGGGCCGGAAACAGGCTTTCGCAGACCAGGATCAGGCCGAGGACCTTGATAGCCGTGTCCAGCACCGCGTTGCGCAGAATGGTCACCTGGAAAACACTGTTCATGAACTGGCTCAGCGTTCGTTCGAGCATGACCAGAAAGGCCATCCTGAACAGCGCGATCGCCATGCTCCAGCCGATCTGCATGGTGTCGGGGCTGAGCATCAGGTTCTTCGCGACCAGGAAAGCCGGGATGATCAGGAGGAAGAAATAGTTGTCGCGGTAGGAGTCGTGCTTGCGATTCCGGACCAGTGTCCAGACCAGCATTGCGCCTATCGAGACCAGGAAGAGATTGTTCGAGATTCGAAAGAGGAGCGGCGGCCAGGAACCCTCGAAGCACATACCCGCCCGTTCGAAGGTCCAGGCGGCGACCAGGAACATCAGCGACTTGCCATGGTAGCCGCGAACCTGAACCCAATTCTTGGTCGCCGTGAGCAGGAATCCGCCGAGGATGGCCCAGCCGAAGGCGAAGAACATCTCGTGAGCATGCCATTGAATCATCGAAAACGAGGTCTTCGGCGGGGCCATCACGCCATTCAACATCAGGGTCCAGAGCACCGGCAGGCTCAAACCGGACAAGCACGCCAGGACAAAGAACGGACGAAAGCCGGCAAGCCAGAGCGGATGCGTCGACGGCTTCATTGCTCGACGCGTATCAGGATTTGCTTCAGGACGCGGCGATTGCCCACCAGATCGGCCAGCGTGTATTCGTCGAGCACCTCGTAGAGTGCATCGAAGGCGCGCACGAGGATGCCGGCGAGGCGGCACGACGGCGCGATGCAGCAAGCACTCTCCTCCTCGCCCAGGCATTCGACGATGGGTGCCGCGCCTTCGGTCGTCCTGACGATCTGTCCGATGCGGATGTCCTCCGGCGGCCGGGCCAGGCGGATGCCGCCGCCCTTCCCCCGCGTTGATTCGATCACGCCGGCGCGCGCCAGTTGATGCACCACCTTCATCAGGTGGTTCTCGGAAATCCCGTAGGCGACGGCGATGACCGGGATGGTGGCGAGCTTGGTCTGGTCCAGGGCGAGGTAGATCAGGACGCGCAGGGAGTAGTCGGAAAATGTCGTCAGGCGCATGGTCTTTATAAGAAGTAAAATATATATTGCTTTAATCGCAGCACGGTGATAATCTGAAGCTGTATTAATATTACATCTTTTATCCAGCCATGGCCAATAACGAATCAGCACCGGATGTCACCACCCTCCGCGACGCCTTGCGGGAAGTGATCGATCCCGAGGCGGGCATGAACATCGTCGATCTGGGTTTGATCTACAGCATCGAGGTGTCGGCCGACGCCGTCATCGTCGAGATGACCATGACTTCGCCCGCCTGCCCGATGGGCGAGATGATCTGCGCAGAAGTCGCGGAGGTATTGCAGGATCTGCTGCCCGACACCTTGCGGCCCGAGGTGCGCCTGGTCTGGTCGCCGGCCTGGAGCCCTGCACTGATGAGCGAGGAAGCCCGGCAGCATTTCGGCTGGTAATTTCGTAGTTCCCAAGCAACCAAGGAGAAATCATGATGAGCAATCCGGAAACCGCCAAGACCATCGTCGACGTTCGCGAAATGCCCCCGCGCGATCGCCACCCACTGATATTCGGCAGTTTCGACCAGTTGTCCCCGGGCGAGGCGCTGATGCTGGTTAACGACCACGACCCGAAACCGCTTTTCTATCAATTCCAGGCGGAGTCCCCCGGCAAATTCACTTGGGATTACCTGGAATCCGGCCCGGATGTCTGGCGCGTGCGCATCGGCAAGATCCAGGAAATTTCCGCTGACAGCACTGACAGCGCCGGCTGCGCCTGCGCCTGCACGCACTAGAGGCTGGACCTCAGGCCATGAATATCGCCGGCCGCATGCCGCTACTCCTGCTCGGCATGATAGCCCTGGTCATCGGCGCCCTGGCCGGTCTTGCGCGCCTGGCGGTAACGGTGCCGGCAAGCGCAGCAGCGCAGGCCGGCAACCATGGGGCGCTGATGATCGCCGCCTTCCTGGGCACGGTGATCAGTCTGGAACGCGCGGTGGCACTGGCAAGCAGCGCAAGCTCAGCGAAGCGCAGGACACGCTGGCCTTATCTGGCGCCTCTTTGCGCCGGGCTGGGCGGCCTGGCCCTGCTGTCGGGCGCCCCGCTCTGGGCGCCGCAAGCCCTGTTCGTCGTCGCGGGGATACTACTCAGCGCCGCAAGCATCCTGATCCTGCGCAGCCAGCCGGCGCTATACACCGCCACACTGGCACTGGGCGCGCTGTCCTGGCTGATCGGCAACGGCGCATGGGCTGGCAGCGGAACGATCCTGGCCGCCGTGCCCGGGTGGATGGCTTTCCTGGTGCTCACCATCGCCGGCGAGCGCCTGGAACTTTCCCGTTTCCTGCCCACGCCGGCGGCCGCCAAGCGCGCCTTCGCGGGTATCGTCGCAGTGCTACTCGCCGGCATGGGCACGGCATTGTGGCGGGAACAATTCGGCCTGCCACTCTTTTCCGCGGGTCTGCTCGCCTTGTCGCTGTGGCTGCTGCGCTACGATATCGCACGCCACACCGTCAGGCAGACCGGTCTCACCCGTTACATCGCGGTTTGCCTGCTCGCAGGCTACGCCTGGCTGGCCTGCGCGGGCCTGCTCGGGGCACTCGGCGCTTTCTCGCCCGGCGACCCGTTGCGCGATGCCGCGCTTCATGCGGTGTTCCTGGGTTTCGTGTTTTCCATGATCTTCGGCCACGCGCCGATCATTTTCCCTGCGGTCGCCAAAATCAAGATTCCCTATCACCCGACCTTCTATCTTCAACTCGCGGTACTCCATGCCTCGCTGCTGGCGCGAGTCGTCGGCAGCCTGGGCGAGTGGCCCGCCGTGCGCCAGACGGCGGCCATCGGCAATGCCCTGGCTCTGGTGATTTTCGTCGCCACGCTCCTCTTCAGCGCCTGGCGCGGCAAACGCCAGGCCGTCGGGACGATGGCCGGCAAAGCCATGGGAGAACGCTGCTCATGAAACGCTGTGCCGCCCTGACCCGGCTTTCACGCGAGCATCACTCGGCCCTGGTTCTGGCCAAACGCGCGCAAGGCGTGGACTTGGAGAATGAAGCAGGCACTTCGCGCTTCATGACACAGGCCTTCGAAACTTTCACGCGCGAACTGGAGCCGCATTTCCTGGTCGAGGAGGCCGCGCTGCTGCCCGCCTTGAACGGGGTAGGCGAACATTCGCTGGTGCGGCGCGCCCTGACCGAGCACGAGGAACTGCGCCAACTGGCGCTACGTTTCAAGTCGCAGGATGCGACCGGCGTCCACCGCTTCGGCGAACTGCTGGAGGCCCATGTCCGCTTCGAGGAGCGCGAATTGTTCGCGCGCGCCGAAAAGCTGCTGACGCCCGAAGCCCTCGCCATTATAGGAATGCATCAACCCACCACTGGAGCCTGAACCATGACCACCCATATTCACCTCTCGCCCGACGCCCTCTATCCTTTCGACGCCCGCGGCATCGCCAAGCGTTTTCGCCACGCCGCGATCTTCGGCGCCCTCGATGCCTTGAATGGCGGGGAGACGATGCGTTTCGTCAATGACCATGATCCCCTCCCCTTGCTCGATCAGTTGCGGCAGCGCTACGGCGCGACGGTCGATATCCGCTATAAGCAAAGGGAGCCGGGCCAGATCGTCATCGATTTCGTCAAGATGGCGTAATGGCGTCAGCTCGACATTTCTCGACCTTCGGTAGCGCTTTCAGGTCTTTCACAGCGCGGGAGCCCTGCATGTTCAGCTCACCTCCCATGGCGCTATTGCGCGTCGACAATCGTAACCTTGCTATCGACGCCGAAGGCTATCCCTGCGTCCTGGACGACTGGTCGGAGGGTTTCCCTCAGGCGCAGGTACGCACCACGGGCGAGCACTTATCGGCCAGAAACCATGCGCTATCCTGAATTTTTTGACGCCATTCCGCGCATCAGCCTGCGCGACCCGCTGGCGGATTTTCTCGGCGCAGTCGGCGACGGGTTGATCGACTATGGCTACGTCGATGCCGTGAAACTGGCTGGCCACTCCTGTCCCACCGTTGCCTCCGCCTATTGGATGACGCGTCAGGCGCTTACTGCGCTCTATGGCGCGGAACTCCCCGAGCGCGGCGCGATCCGCGTCGACTTCAGAGCAGACAGGCTGGCCGGCGTCACCGGGGTGATCGCCAATGTCGTCACCATGCTGACCGGCGCCACGCAGGACACCGGCTTCAAGGGACTCGCCGGCCGCTTCGATCGCCGCGACTTGCTCTTCTTCGATGCCGATGTTCCACTCGAGATCCGCTTCACCAGAACCGATACCGGCGACAAGGTGGATGTCGCCGCCGACCTGCGGAAGGTGGCCGGGGACCCCGACATCCCTTTCCTGATGGCTCAGTGTCTGAGCGGGAAAGCCAGCGCTGAAGAGACGCGACGTTTTGGCGCAGCCTGGCAGAGTCGGGTCCGTCGGATTCTGCTCGATCACGGCGAAGATCCCGAGGTATTCCTGGTGCGCCGCGCCGGCTGACCGAGCACGATGCCGCCACGCCATACTCCCGCATTCCATGGAACCCGCCACTGACCAGCGCTTCGACCGACGGGCGCGCGAACTGCGAACCATCGCGACGATGATCGGCATGTATTGCCGCGGCCACGACCACCCTGGGCACAGCCCCCTTTGCGCGGACTGCGCCGCGCTGCTCGAATATGCAAGCCGCCGGCTCGAGTACTGCGTGTTCGGCGACGCCAAGCCGACCTGCGCCCACTGCGTCGTGCATTGCTACAGTAGAGAAAAGCGCGAGCGGATCAGGCTGGTGATGCGCTGGGCCGGGCCGCGCATGCTCTTCCGTCATCCCATCCGGGCCATCCGGCACCTGCTCGACGGACGCCGGCCGGCACCGGCGCTGCCCGCCAAACCGGACCGCTAGTGTCCGTCGCCGCCATCAGGGAAGTCGTCTAGGTTGCGCTTGAGGATCTCGCTTCGACCCTAGCTTAAGCGAATGAACGATGTTGCTTGTCGCGGCCGAGCCGAAACTGGATTTACTTGGCCGGCGTGAAACCGGATTTTCTTCGGGTGTATTTTCTTCGCCCCGTGGATATGAAGCTGAGATTTTCTTTGCTGTTTGGGTGTTCTTCGGTTTTCTTCCTGAATCGT
>CAILCO010000117.1 GCA_903832735.1 uncultured Sterolibacterium sp. | reverse complement strand
TGCATCATGAAAATGCTCCCGGCAACAGGTAGTACGCGCCGGTGTAGATCATCCCGCCACAGATGCAAAACAGAGCCAGCATGATGACCACGAGGAAGGCCTTTTCGAGAGGGTTGAACGGCTCGTGCATGTCGCGCGGTTTGGGTATCGGGTCGAGCGGGGGTTGCGTGACCTGCGCTTCGGCAGCAGCGCGGCGCACCGGGCAGTTGCGGCCCTGGTTGCAATTGCCGTGCTCATCGCAGCAGTTCATGGCTGCACCTGCGCGATCATGGTCTTGTGGCCGCGATGCGTCATGCACTGCACCTGGCCGTCGCCGAGTTCAACGAAGGCGGCGTTGATGCCGCAGACCTTTGCTATGCGCTTGGCCTGCTTGACGCGCGCTGCTTCGGTCTTAAGTGCATCGTCCAAGCTATCAGCCTGGGCGCGCTCGGCGCTATGGTCAGTAGGGCCGTCCAGGTGGAAGCTGGTGGCCAGGATCAGGGCCAGCACGAGGGCCAGCAGCAGGTTGATGGTGCGCTGGCGAATCATTTGCAGCGCTCCATACGGATAACCGAATCTTTGCCCTGCAGGTCCAGATTTTTTGGCTCATCGTGGTGTTCGATGATCAGGTAGTCGTAGACGACGTGTTCTACCGTGTACAGAAGTTCTACCGTGTACAGAAAGCGGAACCGCATGGTCCGCCATTCATGGGATGTTTTGTGTTCGTCCCAACCCTCATGCTGCGGCATGAGGGCGGTCTTTCCCTTGGCCCGAAGGCTCTCGATGATCGACCTGCCACGAATCGATTTACCCGATCCTTGCGGGCCGATGATGTGGATCAGGGTGGTGGATTGGGACGGCTCAGTGCCGGCCACCGAACCGATCACGACGCAACCTCTTCCAGTTCGGTCTCGTCAAACCAGCCCTTTTGGGCATTGCCCTGGGCGTCGGTGTAGGAGAGGTAATAGGTGGGCTGGCCGCTGTAGCTGTACTCAGCGCGGCCGATGCAATCGCCAATGTGTCCCGTGCGTTTGAGGCGCAGGACCTGGTTCAGTTGAAATTTCATGATCGCTCCAGAAACCGTCCGGGTTGGACGGGCTGGAGCGATTATTTATCCAGTGGATATACCTTGTCAATATCCATAGGATAATTATTTGGCGATGGTGGGCGCCTTCCTATTCAAGCAAGGTCCTGATGAACAGGTCTGTATAGTCGGTGGAGTCTTTGTGAGCGCACAATTTGTTCCATGTCGCTGGCGAATTTGAAACAGCAGTTTTCCCGCGTGTAACAACGGCAATGGCGCGCAGCCGTGCATTGAACGAGTTGGTTGCCGAATATTCAACGCACCCGGCGCCGTCCTTCGTCACTGTTGCTGAGTGCAGTTTGAATGAGTCGGGGTCTTTAGCAGATTTCCTTAGCATCAGCACCAAGGCACCAGCGTTCATTCGATCCGATTCTTCCAGTTTTTGCTGCGCAGTCGGCCCTGGTTTTGCGGCTGGCGCGGTTTGAGTGGACACGCTTGCCGCGTTATGGTTTGCCGTAAGTGCACTGATGGCCACAAAGGCTATAACGGCAGCGAAAATCCAGGTCAGCAGTCCCGTTTTCTTTTTCGGTTTCGAAGCGGGCGCGCCGCATTTTGGGCACGCGGTTGCTTTGTCGCTTATATCGGTTCCACATTCATTGCATTTTGTAAGTGCCATCGCTCACTCCCGGTAAAACCTATTGTCATTGCTTGCCATCCGTGCCGGTGGCTGGTTGCGCAAGAGCATCCAGCAGGCGCACCGCAGTCGGCCGCTGATCCGGTGGCATCGCCTCCAGCAGCAACATGACTTTGGTGCGTGGGTCCTCTTCTCCATGCAATTCGGCATAGGCGGGCGGAGTGTCCATCCATCCCAGCCCCAAATTCAGTTTTTCTTCGATCTCGCGCGCAGTGGGGTCTCCCATTTCAAAGGGGGTTCCTCGGTCAGACCGAATACTCCGATTGTGGATTTGGTACAGCCTGGCGTTGGTCACATCCCATCCAAGCGCTCGATTGACATTCGCGACACTCCCGTGTTTCTTGACCAGCATAGCCAATCGGTTGCGGCGCGTTTCAAAGACTGTTTGCATAGCGGACATTAAATATCCGCTGGTCAAGCGTTCATATTGCCCGATGGTTATTGACAAGTTATATCCTTAGGATAAACTGACGCCCATGAATCTCAAAACATGGGTTGAATCTGAATACGGCCGGGCGATGACGATAGCCAAGGCCATCGATGTTCCTCCCTCGTTCGTCTCCAAGATGGTCAATGGGGAAAAGGCCGTTCCGGCTCAGCACTGCAAGGCGATTTGCAAACTGACGGACGGCCTCGTCACATGTCAGGAACTGCGCCCACTGGATTGGCACAAGTACTGGCCGGAATTGTCCGAACAGTCGATCGCCACGCTGAGCGTTGCGAATCATCAAACGGCCGGGCAGGTGGTTTGAGATGGTGAGCGCTCGAAGAATAAGGAAGGCATCAAAAAACCGGATCGGCAAGCAGCTGCTATGTGCGTTTGGCGTTGATGCTGGGTCGGACCAACTCTCGTTCACGGTATTTGAAGGCAGGCGCTCTGCAACCCTGTGGATAAGCGCTGCTGTGGCCGACCACTTGGGCGAGCAGTTTCGCAACGCTGCGGCTATGTGCCGTCGAACCCAATGATTGAAATGATGGTCACCACAGTTCCGCGCTTCAGCTTCTTCCCTTTCACTTGGCGCAAATACAGCGCCACAGAATGCAAGAGCTTCTGTCTTGTCAGGGCTCGGTATGCCATCACTCGATATTTCACGCCAGCGCCTGGGTCGTTGAGTTCGTTCGCGACTGATGGTGTTTCCATTTTGAGCGCCCCTTTCAGTGATTTTGGTTGTGTGAGAACGCCATTGTCCTCTGGCTGGGGCGCTCAGCTTTTCAAGATGCGTTCGGTTTGTGTCCATGCATCAAGTGTGTTTTTTTTGTCTTTTTTCGTCTCCCTTAAACACCCCTAAAACGAAATTATTTTTAGGGGTCCTTCGTTGGAAGTCATATGAAGCTCTTTTACGACGATGAATTTGACGCGATCGCAACCGCGATCGGTGAGAGTGGCAAGCAGTTCAAACTGGTCGCTGCACACATATTTCCCGACATGAAGCCCGAGAGCGCATATGCCCGGTTGAAGGAATGCTGCAGCCCGAACGGCGACCAGCGGCTGACGTTCGGGCAGGTCATCCGCTTGATGGAGTTTTGCGAGTGCTACGACCCGCTGCTGTATGCCTGCGACGAGACGTTGCATGCTCGCCCTGATCGCAAGGCGCCGGATGACGAAGCGGTCAAGCTGGTCGAGGTCATCAGTCACGCAGCCAACACGATGGAGCGCGCCATGAAGGCGCTCGATCACATCCAGGCGCGGGGCGGCATCAGAGCGGTCGCCTGATGGATGACCACAGTCGTCAGTCGAGGGGTCGCCCGATCGGGGACCGGCGTGCGGCCTTGGCCGGCTGGATGGCCGCTCGCAATGAATTCACCATGCGCGATGTCGTCTCGTCGCTGGGCTGGCCGATGAACGTGGCGAACGTAACTTTGCACCGCGCGATCGCGGCGGGCGAGGTTCGACCGACCGGGACAGTCCGCGTACCAGATGCCAAACGACCCGTCGCGCTGTATGAGCGGGCTGATGTGCAGCTCAGGTCCGTGCCGCTGTCAAATTTGATGAGGATTTGGACATGATGTTCAACCAGGTAGTATGGTGCTGCCTTGCACGATGCGTGCATAGGGGGGGGGCATTTGGCAACCTCGATTGAAGACGTCCTAAACCAGATGCGCAAGCGGGGTATGGAAACCCCGAGCGATCTGACCACCGACGGTAAAAAAATCACATGGGCGGGCGATGCGCGTCGGCCAAAAAAGAAGAACGCCTGGGCGGTGCTGCATGAGTGGTCCAGTCCGAAGTCGGGCCGCGTCTTCATCGTCGGGATCTACGGTATCCGCGATCAGTGGTGGACCATCGAGCCAACGCAGATCGAATGGTCGCCCGCCGAGAAACTGGCCTGGCAGGAAAAGCAGAAGGCCATCGAGAAGGCCGCCGAGGAAGATCGCAAGATCCTCGCTGCCGAGGCCGTCGAGAAGGCTGAAAAGTTTTGGGCGCGATCGCGGCCTGATGGCGCCAGCGAATACCTGGAGCGCAAACAGGTCGGCGCCTATGGTGTGCGCTTCATGTTCACCTCAGTGCTGGTTCCGTTGGTGGATCTCGCTGGCAAGCTGCATGGTTTGCAGTGGATTGCCAACGATGGCGGCAAGGTGTTCGGAACTGGCACAGTCAAGGAAGGTCACTTTCACCAGCTCGGCGAATTGACTGAGGATTTGCCGATTGGCTTTGGCGAGGGTTACGCTACCTGTGCCAGCGGGCACATGGCGACGGGATGGCCGGTGGTGACATGCTTCGATGCGGGCAACATCTTGCCTGTGATGGCGGCCTGGCGCAAGCTCTACCCAGACAAGCAATTTGTCATCTTTGCCGACGATGATCGCCACCTGGTACGTCGTCTCTGCGAGCGGTTGCAGGCGATTGGCGTCGGCGTCAAGCAGTCCGACTTCTCCAAAGCCGCCGGCGGGCTGCGTGACATGCAATGGGAATTGCCCGACAAGCGCACGGTGCAGCTCAAAGCGCGATGGGCCAAGGACAAGTGCGACGTTTACTACATCGAGGGCTCGATTGCCTGTGATGGCGTCACGCAGTTGCTCAGGATCGAGAACGCGGGCAGGGCCAAGGCCTTTGCAGCGGCCAAGCGCCACAACGCGCGCGTGGTGCTTCCGGTATTCGCGACGCGGGCCGAGGACTCGACCGACTTCAATGATTTGCATGTGCTCGAAGGCCTGCCGGTGGTGCGCGCGCAGTTGACCGCGCCGCCCGTCGAGCCGAAGCAAAAAAAATCGAACGCCATGCCTCCCGGCGCAGGGGGTTCAGATGGTGGCCCACACGATGGCGCAGGACTGCGCTTCCCGTATCTGACTGAAAAGTGGGAGATCAAGGGCATCAGAGAGAACGTCTACTTCGCCCTGCGCGAAGATACGAAGCTTCGCGAGCTGGTGCGCTACAACGAGTTCTCGAACAAGATCGACAAATGCCATGTGCCGCCGTGGGGTGGCAAGGCTGGCGAGTGGAAAGAGACACTGGACGACATCCGCCTGGCCGAATACCTGGCGGCGCGCCATGGCCTGATCGTGGCCAACCCGGTGACGATCGAGCAGGCTGTTCTCATGTCGGCGCACGACAACACCTATAACCCGGTGCGTGATGACTTCGAGGCTGCAACGTGGGACGGCGTCGAGCGCCGCAAGCACTGGATGATCGATTGCCTGGGCGCGGCCGACACCGATTACGTGCGGCTGGCGTCGGAGTACTTCCTGCTCAGCATGGTGGCGCGGGTGTTTGAGCCCGGCTGCCAGATGGATTACATGCTGGTGTTGCAGGGCCCGCAGGGCGCCGGAAAGACCAGTGCGCTCAACATCCTGGGCGGCCACTATTACGGCGCCGGCTCGTTCCGCATTGGCGACAAGGAATCGATGCAGGCGCTGCAGGGCAGGCTGATCTTCAACTTCAATGAACTCGACGCGCTGAGCCGATCTGAGGCCACGGCCATCAAGGGCTTCATCACGGAGCGCACCGATCGCTTCCGCCCGCCCTATGCCAAAGGCTTCCAGGCCTTCCCGCGCAATTGCGTGCTGACGGGCGATACCAACCAGGGCGAGTTCCTGCGCGACGCTACCGGCGACCGTCGCTTCTGGGTGGTGCATTGTTCCGAGGTCGAGACGCAACGGCTCAGCGAAATGCGGGCGCAGCTGATGGCCGAGGCAGTGCACTATTACAAGGAAGGCGCGCGACGCTATCCGACCAAGGATGAAGAGTCCAGGCTGTTCTTCCCCGAGCAGGAAAAGTGGAAGTTTGTCGACGTGTGGCATGACGCGCTGGCGCGCTATGTCAACTCCGATGAATTGGCCGAAGGTTATGACGGCAGCATGTCGGACACCGGCACCTTGATGTCGAATCACCGGCGAGAGTTCTTCAGCACGCACGAGCTGCTGGTCAAGGCGCTGCATATCGACATCGGCAAGGTTGACCGCGCCGGCTCGATGCAAAAGGGCGTGGCCAACGCCATGAAGATGCTGGGCTTCCAGGGCAATGTGAAGTGGGCCAAAGGTCGCGTTAGGCCGAGGGGATACCAGCGTAGCTTGGCCCCGGCGAGCGCGGCGCCAGCCGCAGTAAATAGCAACGAGGTGCCGGAGTGGGAATGACACGCAAGCACCGGGCAGTTATGGGAACCGAGGGGCCGATGGGGCACTTTGGGCCTGCCTGGTGCAAGCGCGTCGTGATCCGTCTGGCTGAATACGTCCGGCACAAAGCACGTGCCGGACGTATGTCCCGGACGTCGCAAGTCTTTGATTTAACGAAGAATTTGCCAATCCGTCCGGGACGTCCACCAAATTCCCGCATGCGCACATATGCGTGTGTGCATAGGCGCAGGCAGGCGCACAGGGGCGGGCGTGCGTACGTGCGCGCGACATGTTTTCTCTGGACGTTCTAGAAAAAAGAAGAATAGAGAATGAAATCAACGACTTGCGACGTCCGGGACAACGACCGGGACGTGACCGTGATGGACGGATTGCTACCGGTGCCAGCGAGCATCAAGACCCAGATGCCGGGATTAGCGGAAATGCTCAAGAGTCTGGTTGACCAGATCGGTCGTGATGCCGTGCAGCTGCAGCTCAAGGCCAGCATCGATCTACGCCGGGCGTTCGATGCGGATGACTACCGGGCGGTCAATGAGATCTATCGACGCGGCCACGGCTGGATTGACTGGCAGGAAAACGGCTTCTCGATCGGTGTGCCGGCCGTGGCAATGCAGACGTTTGCGCAGCGTCATCGGGGCGGCGCATGATCCAGTGGGTTGACGCGAGATTCACGCGCTGGGGTGGATGGGTACAGATGGGCCATGGACTGGGCAGTCGTGGTTTGTCCGCATCGTGGGGATCGGTGGGACGAAGCAACGTGCGTGAGGCGTTCATTCCGATCACCAGCATCGAGGACAGTCGCATCGATGACTGGGTGCGTTCGCTGTCAACGCAAGATCAGGCAATTCTCTTTGAGGTCTATTGCACGTCGCACACGTCGATGCAGCACGCTCGCATCCTCAAGATGAGCACCAGGACGCTATACGCGCGCCTGCACAGCCTGCAGGCATCCTACACGCGCCGCAACGAAAAGCCTGAAAAATGAATTTCGTACAGTAAAACGTTTTTGTTAGATTCAGGCATGCTGTGGTTTTGTCTTGACGGGTGAATACGCAGCATTTTCAGTTCTCCCGGAACCGGCCCAGCAGTCTCCCCACACCACCTGCTGGGCCGCTTTTTTTCTGACTCTGGTGTCTCAGTTCTTCCCCGCCGTCAATCGATCACTCGCCGGTCTTGACCGATAGCGATTGCAACGCGCTGGGAGATTCAATACAGCCTGCCAGGCGGATTGCCATGATTGATGTTCAAGACAATATCCGCGATGTGTTGGCAGGCATGGAGCGCTACAGGCGTGACGTCGTTGAGAAAGCTATCCCTCGCGCATTGAACCGCACTGGTGAGATGGCCCGCACGGATGCATCGCGCAAGCTGCGTGATGATGGCTACAACTTCACGGCCTCAGAGATCAAGCAGGCCATGAGCCTGCTCAAGGCAACGCAAGGGCGATTGGTTACCAGCATCAAGGTCAAGCGCAGGGTCAAGAGTCTGATGCAGTTCAGCCCGCGTGAGTCCAAGGCTGGCGTCACCGTCAAGGTGCACGGGCAGAAGAAACTGATCAGGGGTGCATTCATTGGTCAGTTGCGCAATGGGCGCCAAGGCGTCTATGTCGAGGACAAGGCAGCAGGTAAGACAGTGGTGCGCCACTCCAAGCAATACAAGCGTGGCGGGCGTGGTGGCTGGCATGACTTCCCCATACGCAAGCTGTACGGGCCAAGCGTTGGTGGCGCGTACTCGACTGAGCGCATCCAGTTGATCATGGAGCAAATGATCCGCTCGACATTCGCTGACCGTCTCGCACATGAGATCACCTACCTCAGCCGGTAAAAACCCGGGTCCTTCCTGGCCGAGGAAAACGCGCAGTCCATGACCCCGGAATTCGCCTAGTTTTCAAACTTGTAGGGGGGTTGTAAACGTAGGGTGGATGCTGCCATGCCAACACAAAAAGACATTGCCAAGCGGCTGGACTTGTCGCAGCAGGCGGTCAGCCAGCATATGGCCGAGCTGGGCATCGCTTGGAAAACCACCAGCCTGGATGACATCACCGTCGCCTATATCCGCAAGCTGCGGGGAGCGGCTGCCGGGCATGTTTCGAACGATGGCGAGATGGATCTGACCCGCGAGCGGTCGTTGACTGAGCGAGTGGATCGTGAACTGAAGATGTTCACGCTGGCCGAGAAGAAGGGCCAGCTGGTGAACATCGAGCAGCTCGAACCAGAGCTGGCTCAGATGATTGGTGCGTTCCGAACGGAGCTGACATCACTGGGCGACAAGCTCAAGACTGAAATCGACGCGCTCTATGGCATTGACCTGGACACGCATCTCCTGGAAGAACATATCCGTGACACCCTCGCCCAACTTGCTCGATACGACCCCGAGCGTTCGGGCACTCATTCGCCGGTTGGTGAAGGGATTGAAGCCACAGGTCAAGTTAACGACAACGGAATGGGCACGCCAGCGGCGAAGGATGTCGAGCAAGGCCTCGGCTAAGCCAGGCGTCTACAACCCGGACATCACGCCCTGGGTGCCGGGCATCCATGAGGCACTGGACGACCCGAAGGTTTTCAAGATTGTTTGCCGCAAGTCGGCGCAGGTGGCCTGGACCGATGGCGTGTTGCTGAACTACATCGGCCGGCGCGTTGACATTGACCCGGTGCCGATGATCGTGATGTTTGCCAAGACAGAGGCGGCCAAACAATTCAACGATGAAAAACTGACGCCGATGATCGAGGTCACGCCGCACCTGGCAACGCGGATTCCGATCCACATGGTGCGCGACCGCAACAACCGCTGGGACTTCAAGACGTTCCCCGGCGGGTTTTTGAAACTAGTGGGCTCCAATAGCCCAAGCTCTGTGAAGTCGACGCCGGCGCCCGTAGTGGCGGTAGAGGAACCGGACGACTGCAACACCAATGTGAAGGACCAGGGCGACACCATCACCCTGCTCGAAGAGCGGACCAAGTCCTACACGCGGCGCAAGGTGATCTTCGGTGGCACGCCCACGGTGGAAGGCTTCAGCCGGATCGATGCCGCTTACAAGTCGAGCGACCAGCGCCAGTTCTGGGTGCCGTGTCCGGCGTGCGGCGAGAGCCAGGTGCTGGACTGGGCTCAGGTGCGCTGGACCAACGACCCGGCGCAGTCGCACGAAGTGTTCGGAAATTCCGTGCCGGAGTCGGCCCGCTACTGTTGCCCGCACTGCGGGTCGCTGTGGAGTGACACCGAGAAATTGCGTGCCGTGCGACTGGGCGTATGGAAGGCATCGGCGGCATTCCATGGCATCGCCGGCTTCTACGTCAACGAGCTGTACAGCCCGTTTCCTGGCTCGAAGATGGCGCGCCTGGTCGAGAAGTACCTGACCGCGCAGCATGCGATGGCGCAGGGTGACGATACCAAGTTGCGCAGCTTCCGCAACAACACCGAAGGCCTCGCCTACGCCTACCAGAGCACGGTGCCCGATGTCGAGAAGCTGCGCCAGCGCGCCAAGGACTACGTCGAGTTGACCGTGCCATGGGGCGGCGTCGTGCTGACGGCCGGCGTCGACGTGCAGCACGATCGTCTGGCCATCGTGATCCGCGCCTGGGGCAGGGGAGAGGAAAGCTGGCTGGCGTGGTGGGGCGAGATCCCGGGCCGCACCATGATGGTCCATTGGAACGATGACGGCAGCCTGAACCGCGAACAGTCCGGCGCCTGGTGGGACCTCGACCAGCTGCTCGCCGGTGGCTTTCCCCATGCGAGCGGCGCCATGTTGCGCATTCGCGCGGTCAGTGTTGACAGCTCGGACGGCCAGACGCAGGACGCCGTGTATGGCTATGTGCGCCGCCGCCTGGCGCGCAGTTTCATGGCGGTCAAGGGCCGCTCGATCGATACCGGAAAGGATATTTTCAGCGCGCCCAAGATCAGCGTCGATACCAACGGCCGGCACAAGCCACACCCCAGCGGCATCAAGCCCTACATGGTGGGAACGCAGACCGCGAAGGACCTGATCCTGGGCGTCGACGCGCAGGGCGGACGCATCAAGCTCGACGGCACCGGCCCGGGCCGCATGCACTGGATGCGCACGGTGCGCCCGGACTATTACGACCAGCTCACCGCCGAGGTCAAGGTCCCGCACAAGAGCGTGCGCGGCCGCCTGGTGTGGCAGTGCAAGTCAGGCCGGCGCAACGAGGCGCTCGACTGTGAGGTCTACGCGCTGCACGCCGCGCGCAGCATGAAAGTGAACCTGTGGCGGGCTGAGCGCTGGGAGGTCGAAGAGTCGGTCATCACCCAGCCCGCCTTGTTTGGAGATTCCACCGCACTGGCGGTGGTGCCGGCAGCGGCACAACGCAACGAACTACCCCCCCGAGCGGCCGAGGTCGGCGACGACCTGAAGGTGGGAACGGATAACCCGGGGCCTGGCAAGCCCGAAACCGTAGTGCAGACGCCTGCACGCCCTGTGCAGCAACCCAAGAAACAAGCCGTTCCACCACCCAGAAACATGGGCTGGAGCGCGAAAAACTGGTAAGCCATGAACATCTTTGCAACATTACCGTCGGGCGACAGTGCCACCTGGCTGGACGATCCGGTTACGCTGCCGGATGGCCGCACGGCCGATGCGTCGGACTGGGTCATGACCTATTACCTGCGCGGTCCGGTCGCGCTCGATATCGTGGCCAGTGCTGCCGGCAAGAACTGGAGCACAACCCTGACCGCGACGGCCAGCGCTGCGCTGGGTGCTGGCACCTATGCCTGGACCGCCATCATCGTCAACGGTGATGAGCGGATCACCGTCGGCTCGGGCCAGAGCCTCATCACGCCGGATCTGACAAAACTGACCGGCACGTTCGACCCACGCAGCAAAGCGCAGATTGCGCTGGATGCCTGCGAGGC
>CAILCO010000116.1 GCA_903832735.1 uncultured Sterolibacterium sp. | reverse complement strand
GGTACCGTTCGTCTTGGGTGAGATGTGTGTAGTTCATTCTTGGCAACTTTGACTTGGAGGTCTAGGGGCTCGGATGCTATCGCATCTCGCCCACTCCACTGGTTAATCAAGAGTTGCACTTCGAATTTGAACTCGCGGCTGGCAATAGCTAGCGCAATCAGTTTCTTTTGCATCATTGCATTCCTCCTAGTGGATGAAGAGCGAGAACAATATTGTTTCAACCTGGTCGGCGATTTTCGGGAGTGCCGCCCAAGTTGTTCTTTTATCTTGATGATCCGGTACTTGTCGTATATCCGTCAATCAAATTAGATGGATTCATCGAATCTGAATTTTGGATTTACTATGCGTTGCTCAGACATCCAATAGCCAGCGCAATCAGACCTTGGGATGTCATCCAAGTAAATGAAGCGCGAGAACATCGTTGATTCAGCCTGGTCAGCGATTTTCGGGAGTGCCGACCAGGTTTTACTTTTCTGTTGGAAGGGAAGATTTGACGCCGTTCACGCTGATGGAACTATCCCTTACTTGGCCGTGCGTGCCGAATCTGGCATGCAACAGAGCGACCACAAGCGCCACCGTCGCAGCAAGGAATTCCGGCACAGCTACGAATGAAAACAGGTCGGGAGTGCTCCAGTGCAATGAGACCATCATGCCTCCCAGGAGAGGACCAATAATCGAGCCGATTCGCCCTATGCCGAGCGCCCAGCCGACGCCTGTTGAACGAATGCTTGCAGGATAGTAGGTGGCAGCGGTGGCATTGGCGCCGCCCTGGGCGCCGACTACGCAATAACCCGCGACCAACACTGCCGCCACCAGCAATGCCACCGACGTTCCTGCCGAACCGATGGCAATGATGGACAGACCGGCCAGGAAAAAAGTCACCGCAAGCACACGGAAAGATCCAAAGCGGTCGATTATTCTGCCAAGCGTCAGCGCTCCGACTATGGCGCCAACATGGTAGAGGGTCGTGATATAGACTGCGGTTTCCAGCTTGACGCCTACATTATTGATCACTGTTGGCAGCCAATTGGCCAGCAGGTAGATGACCAGCAGGTTCATGAAAAATATCACCCACATCAGCAGCGTGGTGGTTGCGCGGCCCTTGGCGAACAACTGGCGGACTGAAAACTCTGGCGAATGGTCTGAGGGGGCGATAAAACGAGTCCCCTCGGGGAATGTGAAAGCGGAATTCAGGCGAACGAGTACATCGCGCAGTTTCCCTCCCTGGTTGTCCTTAAGCACTAGCAAATGGATGGATTCAGGTAAGGCGGGAATCAGTGCCAGTGCTATTACCAGCGGCACGATGCCGCCGATCCAAAAAACCACGGCCCAGCCGAACAGCGGCACAAGTTTAGCCGCGACGGCCCCGCCGAGCACGGAGCCCAAGGACTGGCCGCAGAACATCATCATGATCATGGTGGCGCGGCTGCGGTTGGGGCTGTATTCACCCGTCAGCGCGATCGAAGTTGGCATCACCCCGCCAAGGCCGACGCCGGTAATGAAGCGAATGATCATCAGGCTGTTCAGGCTGTCGGCCAGTACCGTCAACAGCGTACAAATGCCAAAAAATGCCGTGCAGCCGACTATCACACGTTTGCGACCGATCCGGTCGCCCACCGGACCGAACACCAGTGCGCCCAGCATCAAACCGGCGAGGCTAGCGCTGAACACTGGCCCAAGCGCCCCAGGTGCCAAATGCCATGCCTTGCTCAAGGTCGGGGCAATATAGCCCAGGGCCTGTAAATCGAAGCCATCCATAAAAATGACGGCCGCACACAACAGCAGGATACGGATCTGGTACCTGCCAACCTTGTTGTCGTCAATCAGTTTGGTGACGTCGATTATTCCGATCTTAGTCAAATTGCCCCCTCCTCTTTTTTATAGTGAAAACAGACGCTCCGCATTACCCTGAAAGAATAGGTGTTTGTCGGTGGCGCTGAGCGGCAGGTTGTCCTGCTCTATAACTTCCTCGGCGACGAATTGGTACGGATAGTCCATGGCGTAGAGCAGCCGGTCGGCACCCATCACCTGGTGGACGTACATGATCGGCGGGGTCCAGCCCATGCCACTGGTGGTGTAATGAAAATTCTCGCGCAGATAAGCGCTGAGGGGCTTGGCCAGCTTGGGGGCGGCCGCGCCATAGCGATTGGTGCGGGTAATGATGCTGTGCATGTAATCCAACCGCGACAGCCAGTAAGGCAAGCTCTCACCCAGGTGGCCGAGGACGATCTGAAGCCGAGGAAATCGATCGAACACACCGGCGACGATGATACGCAGGGCGTGTAGGCTGGTCTCCACCGAGAAGCCGAATACTGCCCCGTCCAGTCCACGGGCGAGGAACGGTTCGATCATCGCCTTCGACGGCGTGTTGGGATGCAGATAGATCGGCACCCCCAATGCCTCGGCTGCGGCAAAGATGTCCCAGAACTTGGGGTCGTCCAGATATTCTCCGTGGGTATGAGAATTGATAATCGCACCCTTGAGCCCAAGCTTGCTGACCGAGCGCTCTAGTTCCTGGGCCGCCCGTTGCGGGTCCTGGGGAGCGATGGCGGCAAGTCCGGCAAAACGCGTCGGGTTACGGAGCACACCTTCGGCCAGTTCGTCGTTGAAACGGCTGGCCAATGCGGTGGCGGTAGCAGTATCGAAAAGCTGCACGCCTGGGCAGGTCAGCGACAAGATCTGCATGTCGATGCCGGTAGCGTCCATATCGGCCAAGCGCTTTTCGCCGAGATCCTGGATGCGGTCGACCAGTAGGTTGGCGCGCTCGCTCGCGCCGGCAAAGAAGCCCCAAAGGCTATGGAACCCGGGGTCGTCGATCGATTTGTCGGCCAGTTCCCGGCGATACAGATCAATCAACTCGCGCGGAGCCCAAGCTTCCTCTGTGGCGATGCGCCGGTAACCGGGTACTTTGCCGATTCCTGTGACAGTGCTGGAGACCATGGATTTCTCTTCCCGATTGATTTCAAAGCGTCATTGAAACGTAACCACGATGTGAATACAATTGAAAGTAATTCAATGATTATTGAAGTGACTTTAAATGCCGAGCCTCAGCTTGTTGACGATGAAACAACTAAGGGCCTTCGTAGCGGTCTACCGACTGCGTAAGTTGGCGGCCGCTGCGGAGAAGCTGTCGGTGACCACCTCGGCTGTGAGCGTGTTGATTCGGCAAATCGAGGTATCGCTCAAAACCCGCCTCTTCGACCGCACCACGCGCTCGCTTGAGCCGACGTCAGCAGCGCACGAGGCTATCGGGTCTGTCGAACGCATCCTCCAGGAGGTAGGCTTATTGGAGGCTAGCTTTCTCGATTTAAGCGAGCGCAGACGCGGCCAGGTGCATCTGGCTGTGACGCCCGCTATCGGGTCCGCACTAATGCCGCAGACGGTGTTGTCTTTCACTCGTGCCTATCCTGACATCCGGGTAATCATCGACGATTGCGCCCCTGACCAGTTCCTGTCACGCATCCTGAGCGAACAGGTGGAGTTTGGGGTTGGCACACCCCAGGAAGCCGGCGGCGAGATTGAGATCCTCACGCTGGTCGACGATCAGTTGTGCCTAGTCTGCCGTACCGACCATCCGCTCGCGCTCCAACAGGAAGTACGCTGGGCCGATCTGGTTTCTGTGCCAGTGATCGCGGTGCGGGGTGGTGGTTATGGTGTGCGCCGGCTTATCGACCAAATAGCCGTTAAGGTCGGGATCGACCTTAACATCGCCAGCGAAATAAACTTTCTGACCTCGGCTCTGTGGATGACCGCCAGCGGCCTGGGAGTCTCGATCCTTCCCTCGGCGCTGTTCGTCCAGTCGTACTTCGACGATCTGGTCGCCCGTCCACTGATAATGCCCACGGTGTCACGAGCGATTTCGCTGGTGACCAAGCACGGCCGCTCACTTTCGCCCGCTTGCCAAAGCTTCGCGGAGATGTTGAAACGCGACCTTCACGGATCTGTCACAGCGAGTTCTTTAGCCACGGAGTAGGTGCTAGACTCGTTGCGGCGGAGTTTGATGCACCACAGTGGTGTCTTGCCGCAATAGTTCGCCCTGCACTGGTGCGCAGCTTGCCGGATTGCGCTGGCGCGGCTGGCGCAATCCCGCTTTTTGTGCGCCCACTGACGGGTGGCACATCGATTGCTAATAGAGAAGCAAGAGGGGCGATGGTGAATCGCTCTTGATGTGCGGCTAGGGTTCCGGTTCCCCACGGGGAGCGACTGGTCCGAGAGCCGCCGGTCCCGCGCAGGCGGGGCTCCACGGAGGGATAAAAGCCCGGGAGGCCGAGATGTTTTAACATCGCCTCTCCCTTTGTCCAACCGAGCCAGGAGCCTCCATGAGCCAGATCGCCAAGCCCGGCCTGTCACCGCTACCCGCGGAAAGATTGCTTTGGCAATACCTCGTGCCCGCCGGCACCCACTGGTCCGGCGTGATGCGGCGCGGCAGCGCCCTGCGCCTGACAGACAGCGAAGGCGGCGCGAATTGCGCCGTGACCTTCTTCAACGCCGAGGAGAAGCTCGAGCGCTACAACATGCCGGACACGCTCAAGGCGCAGCACACCGCGCTGTTGACCCGGGGCCATTGCCTGTACTCGGACATGGGGCGCATTCTCTGTTCCCTCATCGACGACAGCGTCGGCTGGCACGATCCGCTGTGCGGCGTTTCCGACGCCGCACAGGTGCGCGAAAAATACGGCGAGTCGCATTACCAGTCCGCGCGCAACGCCATGGCCCGCAGTGGCCGCGATTCGCTGCTTATCGAACTGGCCAAGTACGGTCTGGGCAAGCGCGACCTCGGCGCCACGGTGAATTTCTTCAGCAAGGTCACGGTTGACGCGGAGGGTCGTCTGCTCTTCGCTTCCGGCCATTCACCAGCGGGAGGCGCCGTCGACTTGCGCTTCGAGATGAATACCTTGGTCGTGCTGTCGACTGCGCCTCATCCTCTCGATCCGGCGCCCAGTCATGCACCCAAGCCGGCGCTGCTGACCGCCTGGCACGCCGGCGAAGCGCCCGCGGACGACTGCTGCCGCAACTTCTGCGGAGAAAACCAGCGCGGCTTCGTGAACACCGAACGTTACTACTTGAGTTGAAGGAAATGACCATGCCCCTTGTCGCCAGCCAACTCGACATTGCCAACGCCGTCATCGACGAAGTCTGCCTTGCCGGCGAACCCTGGATCCGCACTCTGCGTCGCGGACAGATCTTCCGCATCCTCGACCTGGAGGGAAATCAGGCGGTAGACACCCTGTTCTATTCGGCCACCGATCCGGCAGAACGCTACTGCGCCAGCGCTACCGTGGTGCGCCAAGGCCAGCTCTATCTCAGCGCCGGCAGCCGCCTCTACTCCAACGAAGGCCAGGCCATGCTGACCATCGTTGCCGACACCTGTGGCCGCCACGATACCGTCGGCGGCGCTTGCGCCGCAGAGAGCAACACCGTGCGCTATGCGCTCGACAAGCTGCACATGCACAACTGCCGCGACAACTTCCTCCAGGGTCTCGCCCACTGCGACTGCCACGACGAGGCAGCGGCCAGGCTGAACCTCTCCAAGCGCGATCTTGCTCCGAACATCAACTTCTTCATGAACGTCCCGGTGACGGCCGAGGGGCGGCTCTCCTTCGAGGACGGCATCTCGGCGCAGGGCAAGTACGTGGAACTGAGGGCGGAAATGGATGTGATCTGCCTCATCTCCAATTGCCCGCAGCTGAACAACCCGTGCAACGCCTACAACCCGACGCCGATCCGGCTGCTGGTTTGGGATCCGCAATAGCGCACCGCGAAGGAACCGTGTCGATGTTCAAGAAAGTCCTGATTGCCAACCGCGGTGCCATCGCCTGCCGCATCCAGCGGACGCTGAAGCGGCTCGGCATCGCCTCCGTGGCGGTCTATTCCGAGGCCGACCGGGCCGCCCGCCATGTCCTGGAAGCCGACGAGGCGGTGCTGCTGGGCCCGGCCCCGGCGGCCGAAAGTTATCTGCGCGGCGAACTCATCCTGGAGGCCGCCCGGGCATGCGGCGCCGAGGCCATCCATCCCGGTTATGGATTCCTCTCCGAAAATCCGGACTTCGCCGAAGCCTGCGAGGCCGCCGGCATCGCCTTCATCGGCCCGACGCCGCAGCAGATGCGCGACTTCGGCTTGAAGCATACGGCGCGGGAACTGGCGGCCCGGGCCGGCGTGCCGCTCCTGCCCGGTTCCGGGTTGCTCGCCGACGTCGGCCAGGCCAGCGCCGAGGCGCGGCGCATCGGCTATCCGGTGATGCTGAAGAGCACTGCCGGTGGCGGCGGCATCGGCATGCGCCTGATCTGGAGCGAGGACGAACTGCCTGAGGCCTATGCCTCGGTCGATCGTCTGGCCCGCGCAAATTTCAAGGAGGCCGGCCTCTACCTGGAAAAATACGTCGAACAGGCGCGGCACATCGAGGTGCAGTTGTTCGGCGACGGGCAGGGCGGCGTCCTGGCGCTGGGCGAACGCGACTGTTCGGTGCAGCGGCGCAACCAGAAGGTCATCGAGGAAACTCCTGCGCCGGGCATTTCCCCTACCCAGCGCGAGCGCTTGCTGGCCACCGCCGTGCGCCTGGGCGAGACCATCAGCTATCGCTCCGCCGGTACCGTCGAGTTTGTCTATGACACCGCCAGCGGCGAGTTCTACTTCCTCGAAGTGAACACCCGGCTGCAGGTCGAGCACGGCGTCACCGAAGCCGTCACCGGCGTGGATCTGGTCGAGTGGATGGTCCGCCTCGCCGCCGGCGATCTGCCTGCCCTGGAGACGCTGCGGCCCGTTGCGCGGGGCTGCGCCATCCAGGCGCGGCTCTATGCCGAAGACCCCAACCGCAACTTCCAGCCCTGCGCCGGACTGCTGACGGCGGTGCGGTTTCCCGCAGGGATCCGCGTCGATACCTGGATCGAGGCCGGCACCGAGGTGCCGCCGAACTACGACCCGATGCTCGCCAAGCTCATCGCTTATGGCGAGAATCGTGAACAGGCGCGGCAAAAGCTCATTGCCGCCCTGGAGGCCAGCGAAGTCGCCGGCATCGAGACCAACCGCGTCCATCTCGCCCAGATCCTGGCTGATCCCGCCTTTGTCGCCGGAAACCAGACCACCCGCATGCTCAACGGCTTCCGTTACCGGCCGCGAACCGTCGATGTTGTTGAGCCGGGGGTGCACTCGAGCATCCAGGACTTGCCCGGCCGCCAAGGTTACTGGCACGTCGGCGTGCCGCCCTCGGGCCCGATGGATGGCCTGTCGATGCGCCTGGCCAACCGCCTCGTCGGCAACGCAGAAGGCATATCGGCCCTGGAGCTGACCGCCGCCGGGCCGACGCTGCGCTTCAACTGCGACACCGTGATCGCCCTGGGCGGCGCCGCGATGGCCGCCACCCTCGACGGCGAGCCCTTCCCCTGCTGGCAGGGCCGGGCCATCGCCGCCGGCAGCATACTGAAGTTGGCATCGGTGGTGGGATCCGGACTGCGGAGCTATCTGGCGGTGGCCGGCGGCTTCGCCGTGCCCGACTATCTCGGCTCGAAGTCCACCTTCACCCTCGGCCGCTTCGGCGGCCACGGCGGCAGGACGCTCAGGGCCGGCGATGTGCTGCCGCTCGCCGCGGCCTCCGAGGCTGCGACCACCGCGGCCCCGCTTGTCGGCCTGCCGGCCATCCTGCAGCCGCCCCTGACCCACGCCTGGGAGATCGGCGTCCTCTACGGTCCCCACGGCGCGCCGGACTTCTTTACCGACGAAGACATCGCGAGCTTCTTCGCCACGGACTGGGAGGTTCATTACAACTCATCGCGCACCGGCGTTCGCCTGATCGGTCCCAAACCGCGTTGGGCCCGGCGCGATGGCGGCGAGGCGGGGCTGCATCCGTCCAACATCCACGACAACGCCTATGCCATCGGCGCGGTCGATTTCACCGGCGACATGCCGGTGCTGCTCGGCCCCGATGGGCCCAGCCTGGGCGGCTTCGTCTGCCCGGCGACCATCGTCCAGGCCGAACTGTGGAAGCTCGGGCAGTTGAAGCCGGGCGACACCTTGCGCTTTAGGCGCCTGACCCTCAGCCAGGCCAACGCCATGCAGCGCGACCAGGATGCTGCCATCGCGACGCTCGACCAGCCGGCCTGGGCGACGCTGCCCGCGGCACAGGCGGCCCTGGTCAGTCCTGTATTGGCGACAGTCGCCGGGGTCGGTGAGAAACCCGCCGTGGTGCTGCGTCAGTCGGGAGATGCCAATCTGCTGTTCGAGATGGGCGCTCCGGTGCTCGATCTGGAACTGCGCTTTCGCATTCAGGCCCTGATGGCCGCGGTGCAAGAGGAAATCGATGCCGGCCGGCTGGCCGGCATTCTTGATCTCACGCCGGGCATCCGCTCGCTGCAGGTGCATTTCGATCCCCGCATCATCGACCAGGACGTGCTGGCGGACGCTGTCCTCTCCATCGAGGACGCCCTGCCGGCGGTCGATGACATGGAAGTGGCCTCGCGCATCGTGCACCTGCCCCTGTCCTGGGACGATCCGGCGACGCGCCTGGCGATCGACAAGTACATGCAGTCGGTACGGCCCGACGCGCCCTGGTGCCCGAGCAACATCGAGTTCATCCGCCGTATCAATGGCCTCGACAGCATCGCCGAAGTTCAGCGCATCGTCTTCGACGCTGCCTATCTGGTCATGGGCCTGGGCGATGTATACCTGGGCGCGCCGGTGGCCACGCCGATGGACCCGCGCCACCGCCTGGTCACCACCAAGTACAACCCGGCGCGAACCTGGACTCCGGAGAATGCCGTCGGCATAGGCGGTGCCTACCTCTGCGTCTACGGCATGGAAGGTCCAGGCGGTTATCAGTTCGTCGGCCGTACCGTGCAGATGTGGAACCGCTACCGGGTCACCGCCGATTTCGCCAGTCCGTGGCTGCTGCGCTTCTTCGACCAGATCCGTTTCTATCCGGTGACGGCCGAGGAGCTGCTGCGCCTGCGTGAGGATTTCGTGGTCGGCCGTTACCAATTGAAGGTAGAGCCGACCCGCTTCCGCTTGCGCGACTACCGCGCCTTTCTGGCCCAGGCCGCAGAACCCATCGCCACGTTCAAGAGCCGCCAGCAGGATGCCTTCGAAGCCGAGCGGGAGCGTTGGAAGGCGTCCGGCCAGGACCTGGTGATTTCCGACGAGGTCATCGCCGAGGCCGGCTCTGACAGCGAACTGGACTTGCCGGCAAATGCCCGCCCGGTGACCACCCATATCGCCGGCAGCGTCTGGAAGATCGAGGCCCGCGTCGGCGACCTCGTCGAGACGGGCCAAACTCTGGTGATCGTGGAATCCATGAAGATGGAAATCGCCGTGACCGCCCCCTGCAACGGCCGCCTCACGCATCTCTTCTGCAAGGAAGGTGGCGCCGTTGCCGCGGGCCAGGATCTGCTGGTCATCGAGGCGGACGAGTGAACATGAGTGAATAAGAGCGAACAAATGAATAAAGTGAACAAGCTCAGTTTTAACATTGCCAGCCTGCGCGCCGCCTATCTTAGCGGCTCCGTGACGCCCGGCGAGGTGGTGGAGGAAGTGATCCGGCGCACCGCCGACGATCCGCACCGGGTCTGGATCCACCGCCTGCCCGACGCAGTCTTGCGTAAGGCCGCGTCGGCCCTGGCCGGGCGTGATCCGGCGACATTGCCGCTCTACGGCATTCCCTTCGCCATCAAGGACAACATCGACCTGGCCGGTGTGCCCACCACCGCGGGCTGTCGCGAATATGCCTATGTGCCGGAGAAGAGCGCGGCGGTCGTGGAATGTCTGCTCGCCGCCGGCGCGATCCCCCTCGGCAAGACCAATCTCGATCAGTTCGCCACCGGCCTGAACGGCACCCGCTCACCCTTCGGCGCATGCCGCAACGCCTTCGATCTGGCTTATATCTCCGGCGGCTCCAGCGCCGGTTCGGCGGTGGCCGTGGCCCTCGGCTACGCCAGTTTCTCCCTGGGCACCGACACCGCAGGTTCCGGCCGAGTGCCGGCCGCCTTCAACAACCTGGTCGGCCACAAGCCGACACTGGGCTGGCTATCGACCCGCGGCGTCGTGCCGGCCTGCCGCTCGCTCGATGCCGTTTCCATCTTCACCCTGACCGCCGACGACGCCCTGAGCGTGCTGGCGGCAGCGGCGCAATTCGACGCCGAAGATCCCTATTCTCGGCCCGTCCGTGGCCACGGGTTCGACTTCGCTCGCGCCGCCCGTTTCCGTGTCGGTGTGCCTCGTGCCGTGGACCTGGCCTTCTTCGGCAACGGCGAGGCGGAACGGCTGTTCCAGGAAGCTGTGGCGCGCGTCGCGGCGTTGGGCGGTGAATGCGTCGAGATCGATCTCTCGCCCTTCCTTGAGACTGCCAAGCTGCTCTACGAGGGCCCCTGGGTGGCCGAACGCTACGCCGCCATCCGCGCGTTCTACGATGCCCACGAGGCCGAACTGCTGCCGGTGATCCGCGACATCATCGGCTCTGCCCGGCGCTGGTCGGCGGCCGATGCCTATGATTACGGCTACCGGCTGAAAGCCGCCAAGCGCCGCTGCGATGCCGTTTGGGGCGAGGTCGACTGCATCCTCACGCCCACCGCCGGAACTATCTATACCATCGCCGCTGTGGAGGCCGATCCCATTCGTCTCAACTCGAATCTCGGCTACTACACGAATTTCATGAACTTGCTGGACTACGCCGCCACGGCGGTGCCGGCCGGCTTCCTGGGCGACGGCTTGCCTTTCGGCGTCACGGTATTCGCGCCGGCGGCCCAGGATGTCCCGCTCTTGCATCTGGCGTCCCGGCTGCAGCAGGCCCTGACCGCACCCCTCGGCGCCACCGGTTTGCCGCTGCCGTCGCCGGCGCCATCACGGGCACGGCTGACCCTGCCCAGTGGCCAGGTGCGCGTCGCCGTCTGCGGCGCTCATCTTTCCGGCCTGCCTCTCAACGGCCAACTCACCAGCCGCGGCGCCCGCCTGGTGGACATCACCCGGACTGCGCCGGAATACAAGCTCTACGCCCTGGCCGGCGGTCCGCCGGCGCGGCCCGGCATGGTCCGGGGTGAACAGGGCGGCGGCGCCATCGAAGTGGAGATCTGGGAACTGCCGGCCCGGGAATTCGGTTCCTTCGTCGCCGGCATTCCGGCGCCTCTGGGCATCGGCACCCTCGTCCTCGCCGACGGCAGCACGGTGCAGGGCTTTGTCTGTGAAGCCGCCGCCGTCGCCGGAGCCGTTGACATTACCAGCTTCGGCGGCTGGCGCGGCTACCTCGCCGCCCAGTAGGCCAACTTGGTGCGGCCGCGCACCTTGGCGAGGCCGGACTGCCGCAGCAGAAGTGTGGAAGCGCCCCAGGGAATTCAGAAACGCTGTTGATAAACAATAAGTTGAATATTGCCTCGATAGTAGGCACCGTTTCTGCTTAACGAGAGTCGGTACTACTTTTTTTACAAATCGTAATAAGCGAAGTCAGCGGAGAAGGAATGGGCACGATTGCAAAATGGTTCGCTGCTCGCGCCAGGTTGGGCGCGCAGCAGCGCACGATCCTGGGGCTAGGCTCCTTCCTGTTGCCGCTCCTGGTCTGGTGCATGGTCAGCTATGTCCCCTTCGTCTGGCATCCGAAGGTCGTCGTCGAGAGCCCCGGCGGCGTCGATTACTTCCAGGTCGGCATGTTGGTGGATAAAGCCGTATTCAAGGATGAAGTCGCCAACATGCGGGCCGCAAACCTGCTCCTGCCGCAGGGCAAACCGGCCAACCCGATCTACCTGCCGGCGCCGCACGAGGTGGCCCGCGCCTTCTACACGGCCTTCACCGCCAAACCGGAGCAGAAGGATTTGCCCTGGCTCCACCAGAGCCTGTGGCACAGCATCCAGGTGATCTTCTGGGGCTTCGTCATTTCCTCCGTGTTCGGGGTTCCCTTGGGAATCCTTTCGGGCACCTATGCCGCTCTCGGCCGCCTCAACGAACCCTTCGTGGAATTCTTCCGCTATCTGCCGGCGCCGGCATTCGGCGCCCTGGCGGTGGCGATACTGGGCATTTACGACGGGCCCAAGATCGCCATCATCGTCATCGGCACCTTCTTCCAGCAAGTGCTGATCATCGCCAACACCACGCGCAAGCTCGACGCCACCATACTCGAAGCGGCCATGACCCTGGGCACGCGAGGACTGAAGCTGCTGACGCGCGTGGTGGTGCCGGCCATCCTGCCCGATCTCTACCGCGACCAGCGCATCTTGCTGGGCTGGGCCTGGACCTACCTGATTGTCGCCGAACTGATAGGCACCAGCACCGGCATCACCTGGTTCATCACCCAGCAGGCCCGCTACCAGCATTTCGACAATGTCTATGCCGCCATCATGATCATCGGCATCATCGGTTTCGGCAGCGACCTGCTGCTGGGGAGGCTGGGTCGCCGCCTGTTCCCCTGGGATCGCAGCCAGGACCACGGTTGAACATCCGGAGATGGAAATGAGCATGAATCCCGACAGACTAGCGCCGAGTTACCTCGAACAGTCGGAAGCCGTCCGCGCCCGCTTCGAGCGCATCAGGCAGCGCGAGGTGATCCTCGAGGTGCGTAATCTCGGCAAGCGTTTCAGCTCGGCTCAGGGCGAGGTGGAGGCATTGCGCGACATCAGCTTTCAAATCCGTCGCCGCGAGTTCGTCTGCGTCATCGGCCCCTCGGGCTGCGGCAAGTCCACCCTGATTCGCACCCTGGCCGGTTTGGAAAGCCACAGTTCGGGCGAAGTGCTGCTCGACAACCGGCCGGTGGACGGCCCAGGCAGCGACCGCGGCATGGTCTTCCAGGGTTATTCGCTGTTCCCCTGGCTCACCGTCAAGAAGAACGTCATGTTCGGCCCGGAGATGAACGGCCGCGGCGGCGACGAGGCGGAACAGGACGCCCTGACATGGCTCGACCTGGTGGGCCTGAGCAAGTTCGCCAATGCCTATCCCCACCAGCTTTCCGGCGGCATGCGCCAGCGGGTGGCCATCGCCCGGGCCCTGGTCAACCAGCCGCGCATCCTGCTGATGGACGAACCCTTCGGCGCCCTCGATGCTCAGACCAGGTCGAAGATGCAGAGCCATCTCCTGGACATCTGGAAGAACATCGACATCACGGTCCTGTTCATCACCCACGACCTCGATGAAGCGATCTTTCTGGCCGACCGTATCCTGGTGCTCAAGGCTCATCCCGGCGAGGTCCAGGAACTGATCGAAGTGCCGGTGCCACGTCCGCGCTCGCCCGGCCAGTTCAGCTCAGCGGAATTCCTCGCCACCAAGGCCCGACTCGAAGAGTTGATCCACCCGCCGATGCCGACGGAGTCGGAAGAGGATCAAGTGGTCAAGCCGCGGATGATTCGTTTTACCGACGTCGATGACAACGTCGAATGAGGAGGCCGCCATGCTCTGGTCGGAACTGACCTGGTCGGAAATACCCGAAGTCCTGGCGAGGGTGAAGGGCGCGGCCTTGCTGCCCGTGGGCGCCACCGAACAGCACGGTCCGCACCTCGGCTGCGGCGTGGATTCCGTCATCGCCGACGAACTCTGTCGCGCCGTCAGTGCGAAGACCGGCGTGCCGATGCTGCCGACCTTGCCCTACGGCTGTTCCCTGGGGCACAGCCAACGCTGGCCCGGCACCATCGCAGTGCAGCCGATCACCCTGATCAATCTGGTGAAAGAGATCGGCACCTGGGCCGTGCACAGCGGCGTGCGCAGGCTGTTCATCGTCAATAGCCACGTCACCAACGCCGCACCCTTGCGCTGCGCCCTGGAGATGCTGCGGGCCGAGCACGACGGCTTGATGGTGGCTGTGGTGAATACCGCCACGCTCAGCGAGCGGGTGCAGCGCGTCCACTCTTCCGATGCCGAGGACTGGCATGCTAACGATGCCGAAACGTCGCTGATGCTCGCCATGGCTCCGCCCATGGTCCGCATCGAGCGGCTCGCCGAGGCCGATGACCCGGACCGCACCGGCGGCGCTGTCTTCGCCCACCCGGTCAATCGCACCAGCCTGAACGGCGTCACCGGCCGCCCGAGCGAGGCCAGCGCCGGCAAGGGCCAGGCTTTGTTCGAGTGGCTGGTCGATGACCTCAGTGCACTGATTCTGCGGGGGCTCGCGGAAGAGCCGCCATTGCCCCATTCCTATTCCCGACACGGCCACTGAAAGCGGCCTGCCACCATGCTATCGACCCAAGAGGAAAACCCCATGCATACGATCGAAGACATTGCCCGCCTCCAGACGGAACTCAGCGACAAGGGCGTCAAGTACTGCATCGGCGCCTATGTGGACATCCACGGCGTGCCCAAGGCCAAAGTGGTGCCCATCGCCCACCTGAGCCATATGGCCCGTGGCTCGGAACGCTATACCGGCTATGCGCTTGACGGCCTCGGCCAGGCGCCCAACGACGACGAAATCACCTCGGTGCCCGACCTCGACCGACTGATACAGTTGCCCTGGGAACCGAAGATCGCCTGGATCCCCGCGGATAACCACTTTCAGGGCAAGCCCTATGCGCTCAACACCCGCGTCGCATTGAAGAACCAATTGGCCAAGGCCGCCGATCTGGGCTACGGCATGAACCTGGGCATCGAATGCGAAATCTTCCTGCTGCGGCAAAACGCCGATGGCAGTCTGGCGGTACCCAATCCCGATGACAAGCTCGCCAAGTCCTGCTACGACGTGCGCGGTTTCGTCGACAGCTTTTCCTGGCTGGACAAGATGGCCAGCGCCATCAATTCCTTAGGCTGGGACCTCTATTCCTTCGACCATGAGGACGCCAACGGCCAGTTCGAGTTCGACTTCAACTATGCCGATGCCGTGACCACCTGCGACCGCTTGACCTTCTTCCGCTTCATGGCCAAGCACTATGCCAAGGAGGAGGGCCTGCTCGCCACCATGATGCCCAAACCCTTCGCCGACAAGACCGGCAACGGCGCCCACTTCAACGTGTCTCTCTATGATCTCGAGAACGGCAGCAACCTCTTCGCCTGCAATCCCAAGGACGACCCGCGCGGCATCGGCCTGACGCCGCTCGGCTACCACTTCATCGCCGGCATTCTGAAGCACGGGCGAGCCCTCTGCGCCGTCTTCGCGCCGACGGTGAACAGCTACAAGCGTCTGGTGCGGCGAGGCGCCATGAGCTATTTCTCCTGGGCGCCGGTGTTCAATTCCTATGGCTCCAACAATCGTACCAACTCCGTTCGCGTGCCTGCGGGCGGCGGACGCTGCGAATCGCGCAACGCCGATGGCGCCGTCAATCCCTACCTGGCTGCCACCCTGATGCTCGCCGCGGGCCTCGAGGGCATACGCGAAGGCCTCGATCCGGGCGCGCCCAACGAGGATAATCTTTACGCCATCAGCGAGGAGGAGAGACGCAGCCGCGGCATCGATTTCCTGCCCCAGACCCTGCAGGAAGCCGTCGCCGCCTTTGCCTCAGATCCCCTAGTCGAGCGTACCCTGGGCAAGGAATTGCGCGACGAGTTCATCCGCTACAAGAACGAGGAATGGGAGGCCTACCACCTCAGCGTCAGCCGGTGGGAGGTCGAACGCTACAGCTATATGTTCTGAAGGACGAGCGATGAAAGCCGGAGACAACTCCAGCAGTCTGGTGAGCCGCATCAGTGTTTCGCTGCCGGCGGAACTGCTCGCGGAACTGGACCGCATGGTCGACAGCCGCGGCTATGGAAGCCGCTCCCAGGCCATCAACGACATGGTCAATTTTCAGCTGGCCGAGCATAAACGCAAGCTGGGCGACGAGGTAATGGTCGGCACCCTCACCGTCTTCTACGATCGCCAGGTACGCGGCCTGCAGAAGCAATTGTCCGACCTGCAATACAAGCACATCGACGAGGTCATCAGTTCGCAGCATGTGCACCTCACCGAGGCCCGCATGCTGGAAATCATCCTCGTCCAGGGACCGGCCGGTCGCCTCCAGGACATCACCAACGAGATCATTACGCTACGCGGTGTCATCACCGGTCGACTGCAACTTTTGACGGCAGTGATTCCGCCGTTGCATCCCCTCTCGGATGCGGAGGGCCAGGCGGATTCCCGGCCTGCGACAAAGCGCGCTAATCACCAAAATAAATAACCAGCCAAGTTCCCAGCTAAGGGTAGTGTGCTGAGTTATCTGCAAAAGCTTGTAGCCACTCTGGGCGGCGCCGCGGCACCTGCTTCGGCGTCAAGACAATGCCAGGTTTCCTCATCCAGGCTGCGGCCCTCCCGCCATGGCAGCGTCGAATGATCGATGCGCCACGGCCTCGCAGCACCGGATATCCTCCCGTAACTCAGCTCCGGGTAGTCCGGCATTGCCAACGCCTTTGCTGCGCGGTGGGTACTCATGGTCGAGGGTCGAATACTAGGCCGCACCAGGAAGAAACAATCGCCCGCCACGAGCAGCCGCGACTGCGGGCTTGCGCCGCTGCACCAAACAGCGCTGGGGCCGATGCTTTCCGGCAGCCGCTGCCAGGTCTCGTGATAGGCGGCGTCGACGCCATACTCTTCCACGGTGCTGCCGTCAGCGTGGAAGATCATGGTGCCGATGTCTCGATGCTTTGTGTCGCCGTGGAAGTCGAGATCGTGATGCCACTGACATTGATCGGCAAGCACCTCGGTGACACCGGAAAATCCTTGCTGTCTGGCCAGCCAGATGCGCTGGGCGGGGCTGCAGCCGGTCACATCATGAACCCCGGCGAAGGCAGGGCGTCCGGGCGGCAGACGCAGGTCGGCATGCCAGCGCGCGGTCTGCAGCCAAAGCACCATTGAACTGGTATCGGTGAGCAGGCCGCCACCTTCCAGCAGGGTTCGCCGCCAGACGCCACGATAGGCCGCGGGTACGGGGGCGGCGCGGTCGTGCTCGTTCATGCGGTGGTTACGGGAGAGAGACCGTTGATCTCTCTCCCGGACCAGAAAGTTCCAATCAGAAACTGTATTTCACTCCGACTGCCAAGGTGCTGTTGCCCAAGTACCTGCCGCGGGTATCGGTGTAGAAGACCTTGTTGGCGTTGGTCGCGAGAGCTGCCGCAGTAGCGACAAAGCCATTGCCGAAGTCCTTGCTCAAAGTCAATGAAACATCGGAATAGTTGCCCAGGTTTCCGGCCTGGTTCGGGATCAGCTGACGTCCGATATGCGGCGTGAGGGTATAGCCGTTGGTCATGTCGATGGCGGCGCTGAGATCAAAATACTGACTCCCGGAACTGTTCACGTTGCCAAGAAAGTTGCCCGAACTGCGGTTGTATTTGAGCGTGTAGATTGTGTAGGTCAGATCAGCGTACATCTCAACCGTGCTCGCATTGGCAAATGTGCCTGCGGGAAATACCCCTGCCACGCCGGAATTGTTACCCGGATAGCGGTAGGTAATGAGACCGACGTCGTAGGAAAAGCTGGTATCGGTGATCTGGGCTCGATACCCGCCATAGAGGTCGAGCTCGTAATCGCCCTTGGTGGCACCGTTGAACTCCTTGACCCACTTCACGTTGGAAAATGCGGTGCCCAGATACGCGCCGCTCTTGGCGGTGAAATCGATGCCGCCCTGGACGGCTGGCTTGGCCGCGGTCTGCGCAATACCTCGCACGCGGTAGTCGGAGATGGCGCCGACGTTGTATGTCAGGTTGGTGTCGGGTTCAGGTCCTTCTTCCGCGCGGACAGCGAGCGAAAAGCCGAGCGCCACGATAGGCAACACCACTTTGGACAGCGGGTGTTGGAATGCGTACTGCAAACGGGTGGAGACCATGGAAGATACCTTTCTAATAGGATTGTTCAATGAACTGTCAAATTGAAGCGCGAGTCCGGTCTAAAACGCTCATTTGGCGTTTGTGAAGGATGGGTCTATATAGCTGGGCACGTTCTGGCTCAGACCATAGACCTTGTTGTACCAGTTGAAGGTATTGGCAATTTCGGTAGAGCCATATAGCGACTGATAACCGTTGCCCTTGACATAGACCTTCCTGCCTTCTTCGAGCGAAAGTAGTTTGGTTCCTTTGAGCAGGGGCAAGTACTCGGCCGGGCTCACGCCTGAGCGGGCAGCCATGATTTTGACGGCGTCAGGCTGGGTCTTGGGATCTTCAATGTAGGCAACGACCTTGTCCCACAGCTTGACCACCTTCTGCCATTCGGCGCGGCGTGCTTTGACACTGGCTGGATTGACCGCCAATACGTCATAGATCAAGCCCGGTTCGTCGGCGGAAGTATAGATCGCCTTCGCGCCCGGCACGGCTTTCCTGGCCTGGCCCGCGATCGGCTCCCAGGCACCGATGGCCGAGATGTCTTTGGATGCGAGCATCTGAGGCATTTCGTTGGTCTTGGCGTTCACGATGTCGATATCGCCGGCTTTCATGCCCGCTTTTTTCATGCCGTTGCGCAGCAGCAGATGCTCAACCAAACCCACTTCAACAGATACCTTCTTGCCCTTCAGGTCGGTCAGCGCCTTGATGCCTGGCTTGGCAAGAATCATGTCGTTGCCATTGGAATAGTCGGTGATCAGGATCATCGAGCTCCTGCCGCCGCCGGCGCCAGTGACGAGGGCATCGCCATTGGTCATGAGCACCGCATCAATCTTGCCGGCGGTGAACGCGTCCATAGACGCGGAGTAATCGAACCACTCGAACTTCACGTCAACGCCGGCCTCCTTGAACCAGTCCTTGTCTATCGCGACCTGCCAGGCAACCCAGCCCGGCCAATCGCTATAACCAATTTTTAGAGGTTCCGCCGCATTAACTGTCAGCGAGAAACTCAGCGCTGCGATAGGCAACAGCGCCTTACATAACAAGTGGCGGAGCGCATTCTTGAAAAGAGTGGATGCCATGAAAGATTCCTTTCTAACGGGTTGGTATTACGGAAGTGAAAAAAAATACTACGCAACCCGTTATCAGCACGATCTATGCCAGATGTTTTGGGTAGTGATAACCCGCGCTGTTGCTAGCTTTGCCTGCAAACGCGAACTTTGTCATCGACGAAAACGCCTCCTTTCTGTGCTTGACGCACCAAAGTGGTGGGACTGGCGACCAACAAGGATGATTGCCCGGCGGTCGAAGAGCCGATCTTCTAAGCGGCCGGATTGATGCCCGGGAACAGATTTACGTCACGCCCGAAGGCGTGATGGCTTTGCCTCAATAGCCGGCAACGACCCCGTCGGAGCGCGGGTCGGCGGCGCCCTGCAAAATGCCGTCGGCGTCGCGGACGATGGCGCCGGCATGGCCCATGGTTTCGTCGTAGTCGCCCAGGGTCTCGACCTCGTGGCCGCGCCAGGACAAATCGCGCACGATGGCGGGGGAAAAACGCGACTCCAGCTTCAGCGTGTCGCTCACCTGGCCCCAGGTCCGCCCGAGTAGCCAGCGCGGTGCGCTGACCGCCTGCTGCAGTTGCTGATTGAACCAGACGTAGCGGGAAAACACCGCCGCCTGGGTCTGCGGCTGGCCGTCGCCGCCCATCGTGCCATAGACCATGACGCGGCCGTCATGGAGCCTGGCCGCGGCCGGGTTGAGGGTGTGAAAGGGTTTCTTGCCGGGTTTGAGCGCGAGCAGATGATCATCTTGCAGGCTGAAGGACGCGCCGCGATTCTGCCAGTTGATGCCGGTCGCAGGCAGCACCACGCCGCTGCCGAACTCATGGTAGATGCTCTGGATGAAGGAAACCGCCAGCCCGCTTTGGTCCACCGTGCCCATCCAGACGGTGTCGCCGGATTCCGACTTGCCGCCCCAGGGCAGGGCCCGATGCGGACTGATTGCGGCGGCCAGCTCGGTCAGCCTGTTCGCAGCCAGCAGCGCGGCGGGAGCCAGGGACATTTCGGCCGGATCGGTGAGAAAGGCGTCACGCAGCATGAACGCCTGCTTGGTGGCCTCGACGCAGAGATGGATATGGTCGGCACTGTCGGCTTCGACATGTTCGATCCCGGCGCGTTCCAGCATGGCCAGGATGGCCAGCGAGACCAGGCCCTGCGTCGGCGGCACCATGTTGAATGCCGTGCCGCATTGCAGCTCGACTGACAGCGCGGCGCATTCCCTGGGACGATAGGACGCCAGGTCTGGTTGCGCCAACAACGCGCCCACCGCCTTGAAGTCCTCGGCAATTTCATCGGCCAGCGCGCCGCGATAAAAACTGTCCAGGCCATCGCGCGCGAGTTGCGCCAGGACGCGCGCCATCCTCGCCTGCTTGAAGCGGCTGCCGACTTCGGGCACCCGGCCCAGGGGCAGGAAACTGTCGGCGAAACCGGGCAGCGCTTCCAGCTCGCTGCGCTTTGCGGCAGTATTCGACGCCTGGCTATGGGTGACCGGAATGCCCTCTTCGGCATAGCCTACGGCATCGGCCAGCAGGCGCGTGAGCGGCATCTCGCCGCCGTATCGTCCGGCTACCGTCAGGGCTTGCTGCCAGCCGGCTACCGTGCCGGCCATGGTGTTCATCGCCAGTGGGCCGCGCGTGGGAATCTTCTCCAGGCCGCGCGTTCGGTAGGCCGCGATGCTTGCCGCCGCTGCCGCCGGACCGCAGGCGTCGATGGCAATCGGCGCGCCTTCGGGCGGCACGATCAGCCAGAACGAATCGCCGCCGATGCCGTTCATATGCGGATAGGCGACGGCGATCGTTGCCGCCGCCGCGACCATCGCTTCGATAGCATTGCCGCCGTCGCGCAGCACGCTGAGGGCGCTTTGCGCCGCTAGCGAGTTGGGCGCCACGGCCATGCCGTGGCTGGAGCGTATGGTCTGGATCATCGGGCATCCTGGTCGACGTCGGGCCGTCAGTTTAGCCTTTCGCTGCCAGCAGTTTTTCGCGCATCGGTTTCAGCACCGCGATGGCCAGGATGGCGGTGATGAAATCGAGGGTGATGACTACCGCGAAGACGCTCGTCCAAGTGCCGGTACTCTCATGCATCCAGGCGGCGAGCGGGCCGCCCAGTATCGAGCCGACGCCCTGGGCCATGTAGAGAAAGCCGTAGTTGGTCGTCGCATGCTTCTTGCCGAAGGTGTCGGTCAGTGTCGAGGGAAAGAGCGAGAAGATCTCGCCCCAGCCGAAAAACACGACGCCGGACAGGAGCACGAAGAGCATGGCGTTGTCGCGGGTCAACAGCCACAAGGTCATCGCCAGGCCCTCCAGGCCGAAGGCCAGGAGCATGGTCTTCTCGCGGCCGATACGATCGGAAATCCAGCCGAAGAACGGCCGGGTCAGACCGTTGGTGAACCGGTCTATGGTCAGGGCCAGCGGCAGGGCCGCCATGCCGAACACCTCGACCGCGGTGATGCCGAAGTCCTTGGCGAAAGCGCCCATCTGCGAGATCACCATCAGCCCCGAAGTGGACATCATCGAGAACATCAGGAACATCAGCCAGAACACCGGCGAGCGCAGCATCAGCGCAGGCGCCACGCCATCCTCGCTCTTCGTCTGGCCGACGGCATGCTGCATCCAGTTCGCCGGCGGACGGCGCATGCCCTGGGCAGCAACCAAGGCCACCGCGCCGAAGATGAAGCCGAACTGGAGCAGGGTTTGCTGGAAGCCGACCGCAGCGATGCTGGAGGACACCGGGAAAGTGGTCAGTACCGCACCCATGCCGTAACCTGCCGCCACCATGCCTGTGGCAAAGCCGCGCTTGTCCGGAAACCACTGCACCATCTGGCCGACGATGCCGACGTAGATGACGCCGGTACCGATGCCGCCGAGCAGACCGTAGGTAAGGTAGAGATGCGAGAGGTCGCTGACCTGCGAGGCTAGGATCCAGCTCAATCCGGTCAGGGCGCCGCCGATCGAGAGCAGCAGGCGCGGCCCGAAACGATCGATCAGGTAACCCTGGAAGGGTGAGAGAAAAGTCTGGAAGACGATCAGGATGGAAAAGGTCACTTGCAACTGCGAGAGCTTGACGCCGAACGCCGCCATCATCGGCTTGGTCATCAGCGCCCAGACGTATTGCGGGCTGGAAATCGCCATCATGCAGATCAGGCTGAGCGCCAGTTGCACCCAGCGATTATCGAGTATCGAGGTGGCAAGCGGCAGGTTGAGTACCGGGGCAGTCGTGGTCGAGGGCATGGGATTCTCCTGATTGAGCGGGTGACGCTGGTGCTAGTGCAAGCACTGTGCCAACACGCTGAGCCAGGAATACCCGGCTTCAGCCGGCAAGCGCAGGCGGATCAGGCGACTGTTTGGTGCGTAGGGGCATTTTTTTGGTGCGCCGGCCGTTGCGCAAACGCCTCGAATTCCGCGACCGGCAGCGGGCGGCTCACCAGATAGCCCTGGATCAGGTCGCACCGATGCACCGCGGCGAGGAAGTAGCGCTGGGCGTCGGTCTCGACGCCCTCGGCGACCACCTTGAGGTTCAGATTGTGGGCCAGACTGATGGTGGCGGCGCAGATGGCCACGGCGCTGTCGTCCGACTCGATATTCATGACGAAGGAGCGATCGATCTTCAGCTGATCGAGGGGCAGCCGGCTCAGGTAGGAGAGCGACGAGTATCCGGTGCCGAAGTCGTCCAGCGAGAAGCCCACGCCTATCCTTTTCAGTATCCTCATCTTGGTGATGACGTCCTCGACGTTGGCGACCAGCAGGCTCTCGGTCAGTTCCAGTTTCAATCGTTTCGGGTTGGCGCCGGTATTCTTCAGGACCGTCAGCACCTGCTCCACGAAATCGTGCTGCTGGAACTGATGCGCGCTGACATTGACCGCGACCGTGAGCTCTGCCATCTCGGGCCGGCTGGCCCATGCAGCCAGCTGGGCACAGGCCGTGGCCATCACCCAGTGGCCCAAAGGCAGGATCAGTCCGGTCTCCTCGGCCAGCGGAATGAAATCGGCGGGCGAGACCATGCCGCGTTGCGGATGCTGCCAGCGGATCAAGGCTTCGGCGCCGGTGCAGCGGTTGTCGGCGTCAACCTGGGCCTGGTAGTGGAGCAGGAACTGCTGCTCCTGCAGGGCCAGGCGAAGATCCCCCTCCAATGCCGAGCGCTCCTGCACGGCGGCTTCCAGGGTGGGATCAAAGAAGCGGATAGCGTTGCGCCCGGCTGCCTTGGCCTTGTACATCGCGAGATCGGCCTGCTTCATCAGATCATCGATGGTGACGAGATCGCCCTTGAACAGGGTGGCACCGATGCTTGCCGTGCTGTGGTGCGCAGCCTCGCCGAGGTGATAGGTCTGGTTGAACGAGGCGAGAATTTTTTCGGCGATGGTTTCGATATCCGTGGCGGCATCCTTCTCGCTCGCGCTCAATCCCGCCAGCAGCACGACGAATTCATCGCCGCCCAGGCGGGCCACGGTGTCGCCCTCGCGCACATGCTGGGTCAGGCGCACGGCGACCTGTCGCAGCAGCATGTCGCCAATGTCGTGGCCGAGCGTGTCGTTGAGTGTCTTGAAATTGTCGAGATCGATGAACAGCAGCGCACAATGGTTGTCGCTGCGCGAACTTGCGGCCATCGTCTGCTTCATGCGGTCGGCGAGCAGCGTCCGGTTGGCCAGGCCGGTGAGTTGGTCAAAATAAGCCAGGGCATTGATCTCTTCTTCCGCCTTCTTGCGATCGCTGATGTCGTAATGCGCCCCGACGTAATGCGTGACGGCGCCGTCAATGTCCTTCACCGCCGAGATCGATAGCCACATCGGATAGACCTCGCCGTTCTTGCGCCGGTCCCAGACTTCGCCTTGCCATTTGCCCGTCCTGTGGATGGTCTGCCACATCTCGCGATAGAACTCCTCATTGTGCCGGTCCGACTTGAGCAGGCGCAGGGTCTGTCCCACCGCCTCTTCGGTCGTATAGCCGGTGCTCTCGGTGAACGCCCGATTGACGCGCAGGATCACTCCCTGGGCATCGGTGACCACCATCCCTTCATGGGATTCGAAGGCGGTGGCGGCGATGCGCAATTCGTTTTCGGCAATCTTGCGCTCCGTGATGTCCTGCACCGTGCCTTCGTAGCACATGAACCGGCCGTTGGCGTCATGAACGATATGCACGTTTTCCGAGATCCAGATCTTCGAGCCGTCGCGGCGATAGACCTCGGACTCGAAGTTGCTGACTTCGCCATGGACCTCCATCAGGAGGCGGAATTCCTGGCGACGTGACTCCTTGACGTAAAGTCGGCGCCCGATGTCGGCGAGATCGGCAATCAACTCTTCAGGTGTGGGGTAAGCATACAGCCTGGCCAGGGCCGGATTGGCGGACAGGTAGCGGCCGTCCTCGGTGGTCTGGAAGATGCCTTCCGAGGCATGCTCGAAGATGTGCCGGTAGCGCAGTTCCGCTTGCTCCAACGCCTCCAGTGTCGAGTGGCGGAGGCTGACATCCTCGATGAAACCTTCGAGGACTTTCTGCCCGTGCTCGTCGCTCACGCCGCTGCCCCGTTCCACCACCCATTTCACCTGCCCGGAGCGGGTGACGATACGGTACTGGACGGTAAAGCGCTTGCCCACGGCGATGGCTTCGTCGATTTCCCCGCGGACCCGGCACCTATCCTCCACGTGGGTCAGTTCTTTCCATGAGACGCAGCCGTTGCCGATCAGGTCTTCCACAGCATAGCCGGTCAGTTCCAGGCAGCCATGGCTGAGGAAGACCATGGTCCAGAGACTGTCGTTGCGGCAACGATAGGCCATTCCATCGAGGTTGTTGACCAGCGTGTCGAGCACCCGTGCCTGGTCCACCGGCAGCGCAGTGTTGAGTCCGGTGCGCAGCCGGCGAGTATTCGATGACTTCATGTGGGATCAGCTAAGCAATCACCGTGCCGCCACGCTATCCCCAGTGTCGAAGACACACTAGCGAGACTCGATCCGGTGAGCGGCACCATAGTGGTGTCGGTTCTGATGGCATCCGGAAATTCCGTCCCAATGTGGTGCGCCATGATCGCGCCGGGCATTGTCCACGGGGCTGCACTGCCGTACTTTCACTTGCCTGAGCGGTTTCCGATACCCCTTCTGGCAGGTATGGAACAGGTCTTGCTATGTCGTTCCTGTTTACTTGTCGGAAGAAGAAAATGTTCAAGAGTCTTGCAATGAATCTGTCGTCGGCCGAACGTTCGTGGTTGCCGTGGTTGGGCAAGACCGGCAAGCTGGCCATGCGCTGGGGATGCTGTCTCAATCGTGATCGCTACGCAGTTCTGGAAAGCGCCTTCGAAGGTTTTGCCGCGACCCGCGTCAACATCCTGCAATCCTGGGCCGAGCACCTGTGGAGCCAGCTCGATGTGCTGGGGGCGGAAATGAAAAGCAATGTTGCCGAGGTGCCGCGCACGCACCTCGAAGCGCGACGCGCCACGCTGCGCGACGTTTCGGAGCTGTTCCTGATCGACGCTAGCGGCCGGGTGCTGGTATCGACGCATGCCGCGCGCGAAGGCGCGAGCGATCTGGACAGGAAGGTAGTGAGCGCAGGGCTGAATGCCAACTTCCTCCACGGCCCCTATATCGACCCGAAGACCGAGCAGCTGCCACCGAGCAGTTCCCGCTTTCACGATGCGGTGACGCTGATGTTCTATCGTCCGATCAGCGTCCGGGGAGAAGTCGTCGGCGCCATTTGCGCCCGCGTTCCCAACGACGTGCTCGGCGACCTGATCCAGCGTGAGGCCGGGCACATCTTTCCGGAGTCAGGCGACAACTATCTGTTCATGGTGAAGTCGAGCTTCGATCCGTCGATCCGCCCGGGTACCGCGCTTTCCCGTTCGCGCTTCGAGGATAGCGCCTTCTCTTTGGGCGATAACCTCAAGCAGGGTGTGCGCACCGATTTCGGCGTGGTGAAAATCAACCGGCACACCGAGTTCGAATTGGTCTTCAACGATCCGGCAACCGGCGAATTGCACCCCGGCGTGCGCGAGACCATCCGGCACGGGCAGAACCTCTTCGTCACTTACCCGGGATATTCAGACTACCGCCACATCCCGGTGATCGGCAAGGGTACGACCTTCAGCATGCCGGGTTCGCCCGATGCCTGGGGAATGATGTGCGAGGGAGACCTCGAAGAGGTCTATCGCTATCGCGGCATCGGTTATCAACTGACCCGACTCTACGGCATCGTGGTCATCGGCGCCTGGGCCATGGCCATGAGCTTGCAGATGATGTTGGCCCTGCCGATGCTGCAGGAAGCATTGATGCAACTGGTACTGACGGTCGCCGGCAGTTTCGTCTTTCACAGTCGGGGGATTCGCCCTGTGGTCGACCGTTTGCGTGGAACATCAGGCGTGCTGCGCAAGATTGCCGAAGGCGGCGGCGACCTCGCGCAGCGTCTGCCCGGCCCGGAGGGGCGCGGCGACGAGGTGACGGTCATCGCCCAGTGGGTCAATAGCGTGGTGGACAATCTGGAGCAGATCATTCGCCAGGTGATTCAAACCAGCCAGGAAATCGGCGAGGCCAATTCGACATTGCAGAGCAAGAGCCGTCAGTCCAGCAAAGCCTCGGCGCAGATGCAGGGGGCGCTGCAGGATACGCTTGAGGCTATCCGTCGCCAGGTCGGCGAGATCGCCGGCGCCGGCATAGACGTCGAGGCCATGCGCCGTGCGGTGCACTCAGCCAGCGAGGATGCGCGCGAACACTTCGCGCTGGTTCAGACGCGCAGCGCGGGTATTCGTACATCGGTCGGCGTCGCTACGCAAACGATTCGCGAACTCAATACGCGTGCTTCGGATATCAGCCGCATCGTCACCGTCATCAGTGAAATCGCCGCGCAGACCAACATGCTCGCCCTCAATGCAGCAATCGAGGCGGCCCGCGCCGGCGACGCCGGGCGAGGATTTTCCGTCGTCGCCGACGAGGTGCGCAAACTGGCCGAGCGTACGGCGAAATCGACCCACGAGATCAGCAGCATGGTCTCCGCCGTGCAGACGCATGCCGAAGCGGCGGTCAATACGATGGATAAAGGGCTCGGCGGCCTCGAGGAGGGGCTGCAACTGGCGGCCGCGGCTGCGAGCGAAAAGCATGAGATCCAGGACATCCAGACGCGCCTGTTCGCCAAGATCGACGAACTGGCCGCCGCGGCGAACGCCAACGGAATGCGTGTCGAGACCATGGCCGAATCGGCCGGGTTGGTCGGGAGCGCCATTGCCGAGGCGAATCAAAGTGCGGAATTAACCAGCATGTCGGTGCAGACCCTTGATCGCCTGATGGGGCGTTTCAAGATTGCCGCCTAAGCATCCAAGGGCAGCGGGGTGACCGTTACCCGCACTTCGAGTTCCTGCTCGCCGCCACCCAGGACGATGCCGCGCATCGGCGTGACGTCGCTGAAATCGCGGCCCCAGCCCAGGGTGATGTGCTCGCATTGCACCAGGCAGCGGTTGGTCGGGTCGAAATCCACCCAGCCCTGATCCGGGCAATACACCGACACCCAGGCATGGGAAGCGTCTGCGCCGATCATCCGCGGCTGACCTACAGGCGGGTGGGTCAGGATGTAGCCGCTCAGGTAACGCGCCGGCAGGCCGAGACTTCTCAGGCAGCCGATCATCAAGTGGGCGAAATCCTGGCAGACGCCGCGACGGCCCAGGAGCACTTCTTCCAGCGGCGTGGAAATATCGGTCGCCTCGTCGTCGAACTCGAAGTCCTCGAAGATCCGGTGGCATAACTCCAGCGCAGCATCGAGGTGCGGCCGGCCCGCCGTATAACTGATCCGGGCATACTGCTCCAGCGCGGGGCTGCAACTGACGTGGGGCGACGCGTAGAGGTAGCGGCAGGCTTCCAGGGTGGCCGCGCTCTTGTCCTGCTGCATCAAGGTGCGCAGTTGCTCCCACGGCGGCGTCGCCTTGAGTCCGATCCGTTCGAGACCGAGGCGCGGCAGCAGGACCACGGTCGATTCGGCATGGACCCGCAAACTCTTGTGCGGCAGGATGATCGCGAACTGCCGTGTGCCATTGCCGAAATAGTCGGTGCCATCGACGGTTTCTTCCTCCGCCGGTTCGATCAGGATGCTATGCGCCTCGGTTCGCTGATAGGGAAACGAACGCGGCGTCATATGCAGGTATTGCTGCGACAGCGCAACGATACTTTGGTAGGTGTAAAGGGTTTCGTGGACGACGCGGAAGCGCGCGCAGGGCGCAGCGCTGGCGACGCTCGTTGGGGAATCGCTCATACTTTTCCGGTCCTGTGCAGGACATTATCGGTATAGGTGAAAAATTTCAGACCGATCCGTTCCGACAGTGCCGCGCTGGCGACATTGACGCGATACAGCAGGTCGATCAGGCGCGCATTGCGCCAGTACAGATCCGTGCCCTGGGCCAGCGCCAGCAGTTCGTCGTTGAGCGGTGCCAGTTGTTCCGCGCCGCAGGGGCCATAGAGCGCCGCGATTTTCCCCAGGCCCTTCAGGATGCCCTCCATCTGGAACATGATGGAGCGCGGATTGCTCTCGTCGAGCACCAACAGATCGAGCACCGGCAGCCACTCGGGCTGTGCCCGGTAGCGTGCGCGGTAGGTGATGATGCTGTCCGACAGTTCCAGCAGCCAGTCCAGGCTGCCGTTGGCCGGCATGCCCAGCGCGTGTTGCAACACCAGGCTCTGGAATTGCAGCCGTTCCAGGCGCCGGCCGAGCGAAAGAAAGCGCCAGCCCATGTCGCGGGTCATGCCGTCGAGCGCGAACCCTGACATGGTCATCAGTGCGGCGGTGGCATCGTCGAGCAGGGTCATCGCTTCCGATTGCGACGGCTGATCTTCGGCGCCGGCCATGCGCTGCACCAACCGGTTCAGGGCGCGCCAGTTGTCGACAGACATCCGCTCGCCCAGATGGTTGGCGGTGCTGAACAACTTCTGCACCTGCCTGGCCAGCCCCGGAACCTTGGGCGAGACCACGGCCAGCAAAAGGGCAGCTTCGATTTCTTCATCGCTCAGCGCCGGCCCCAGATGGGTTGCCAGTTCCTGCTCCTGCTCCTGCCCTTGGCTTTGACTCTGACTCTGACCCTGTTTTAGCTTGGGGTCGAGCAAGTGGAACCAGGTGCACAGGTGCTCGATCGTCGGCCATTCGGCGCCGCGATAGCCGGGCCGGACATCGAACAGGATGTTCAAGGCGACCCTGAGCAGGCGCGCGATATTGTCGCAGCGCTCGCTGTGGCGGCCGAACCAGAATAAATTCTCCGCCATCCGGCTGGACAGATGGGTATCGTCGCGGACCAGATCCTGGCTCCGTGTGACGCGCTGCAGGGGCCGCGGCGCAGCGCGCCCGGCGCTGGCCTGGACCCAGGTGTCCTTGCTGCCGCCGCCTTGCTGCATGGCGATGACGCGCGCATCCAGCCCCGTTGCCGCACGGGTCAGGCCACCAGGCATCAGCACATAGCCGTTCGGCGTGGCGCAGGCATAGACGCGCAGACCAATGGCGCGAGCGCTCAAGCCTCCTGGCGGGCCGGGTCGCCACACCGGCGCCTGAGACAGTTGCACCTGTTCCTGGGCCACATAGTTGCTCGGATTGGCGCGGAGTTGAGCGATGAAGGCGGCGCGCGCTTCGCCCTTCAGGTCTTGACCGAAGACGGGCAATTGCCGCAGTTGCGGAAAGCTCGGCTTGATCACCAGTTGCTCCAACTGGGCGACGACTTCTTCGAGCGCGGCGGGCTCGCCGCACCACCAGGTGGCGACCGACGGCATCTTCAGGGGCTCGCCGAGCAGACGTCGGCAAAGCCCAGGCAGGAAGCCGAGCAGTGCGCCGGACTCGAGCAGGCCGGAGCCCAGGCTGTTGGCGATCAGCACGTTGCCGCGCCGCGCCGCCTCGGTCAGGCCGACCACGCCCAGCGCCGATTCGGCGTGCAATTCCAGCGGGTCGCAATAATCATCGTCGACCCGGCGCATGATCACATGCACCCGTTGCAGGCCGGACAAGGTCTTCATCCAGACCAGACCGTGGCGCACCGTCAAGTCGCCGCCTTCGACCAGCGGCAAGCCGAGCGTGCGCGCCAGAAACGCCTGCTCGTAGTAGGTTTCGTTGTAAGGGCCGGGAGTGAGCAGCACCATCAGCGGCTCTTCGCCCTCGCGCAAGGGAACGCCGCCGGTGCACTGGCGCCCCCAGTCGGCCAGGCTTTCGCGCATGGTGCGGAAGAATCCGCGGATCGGCTGCACTTTCAGATCGCGCATCAGATCCGGAAAAATGCGCGCGATGATGGAGCGGTTTTCCAGCGCGTAGCCGGCGCCGGAGGGCGCCTGCGTACGGTCGGACAGAACCCACCAGCGCCCATCGGCGGCTCGCGCCAGATCGCAGGCATAGAAATGCAGGGCGACCCCGTCGCTGTGCTTCATGCCCTGGGCCGGCCTGAGGTAACCGGCATGGCCGTGAATCAGGGCGGGAGGCAGCAGGCCCTCTTCGAGCATCCGCTGTTCGCCATAGACGTCGCCGAGAATCTGGTTCATCAGCGTGGCACGCTGGATCACCGCCTCCTTGATGCCGGACCACTCGTCCTGGGGCAGGATCAGGGGCAGGGCGTTCAGATCCCAGGGGCGTTGCACGCCCTTGGCGTCGGTATAGACGTTGTAGGTGACGCCGTTTTCGCGCACCTGACGCTGCACCGCGTCCTGCCGCTGACGCATCAGGTCGGGGGCTTCTGTCGCCAGGCTCTCCAGCATGGCGCGCCAGTGCGGCCGCGGCTGGCCCGAGGCGGCGAGCATTTCATCGTAGCAGTCGGGCGCCGCAACATACTGGGCGAGCAGCTTACTCAACATTCGTTCTGATCTTCCTGTAGCAACGGATCAATCCGGCCGCCAGCGTAAATCCAGGGTCATCGGAAAGCACGGATTGAGCGCTTCTTTGGTCAAGTGCAGCGGACCCGGCGTATGCCCGTGCGCCCAGAAGCGCGCAAAGCGGCGCGCTTCGGCGGCGTTGGCATTGACCGGCGAAGTGCTTTCGCTGCGTCCGCCCGGGTGCGCTACGTGGTAGGTGCAGCCGCCGATCGCACGGCCGCTCCAGGTGTCGACCAGATCGAAGGTCAAGGGTGCCTGCACCTTGATCGAGGGATGCAGCGCCGACCAGGGACTCCAGGCGCGGAAGCGGACGCCGGCGACGTATTCTCCCGGCACCCCGGTCGGATGCAACGGCAGCATGCGGCCGTTGCAGGCGATCGCATGGCGCCCGTCGGTGAGGCCGCGCACCCGCAACTGCATGCGTTCCACCGACGAATCGACATACCTTGCAGTGCCGCCGCCGCTCATTTCCTCACCCAGTACGTTCCACGGCTCGATCGCCTGGCGCAATTCCATCTCCACGCCTTCATAGACCACCGTGCCGAAACGGGGGAAACGAAATTCGATAAAGGGGTCGAACCAATGATCTTCAAATTTATAACCCGATGCGCGCAAATCGCGGGCGACATCGCGAATATCTTGCGCCACGAAATGCGGCAGCATCCAGCGGTCGTGCAAGGCCGTGCCCCAGTTGACCAGCTTGGCCTGATAGGGCTCGCGCCAGAAACGCGCCACCAGGGCGCGCAACAGGAGCATCTGAAGCAAGCTCATGCGCTCGTGCGGCGGCATCTCGAAGGCGCGGAATTCTACCAGACCCAGCCGGCCGGTCGGGCCGTCCGGGGAATACAGCTTGTCGATGGAAAACTCCGTGCGATGGGTGTTGCCCGTCAGGTCCACCAGCAGGTTGCGTAGCAACCGGTCCACCATCCAGGGCTGGTCGCCGGGCGCAAGGTTCACCAGCACCTTGTCCATCTGCTGGAAGGCGATCGCCAGTTCGTAGAGATTGTCGTCGCGCGCCTCGTCTACCCGCGGCGCCTGGCTGGTCGGGCCGATGAAGGTGCCGGAAAAGAGATAGGACAGCGCCGGATGATTCTGCCAATAGGTGATCAGGCTCTTCAGCAAGTCCGGGCGGCGCAGCATCGGACTGTCTTCCGCCGTGGCGCCGCCCAGAGTGGCATGGTTGCCGCCGCCGGTTCCGGTGTGCCGGCCGTCGATCATGAATTTTTCCGTGCCCAGGCGGGTCAGCCGCGCCTCCTGATACAGCGTCGATACCGTATAGACCAACTCATTCCAACTTGCCGCCGGGTGGATATTCACCTCGATCACGCCGGGGTCGGGCGTCACCGAGAGGAGTTTGATGCGCGGGTCGCGCGGCGGCGGGTAGCCTTCGATGCGCAACTTCAGTTTCAGTTTGGCCGCGGTATGTTCGATCGTGCCCACCAGCGCCAGATAATCCTCGATGCGCTTGAGCGGCGGCATGAAGACATGGAGGCGTCCGCCGCGCACTTCGACGCACAGGGCGGTATGAATCACCTCGCGAGGCGCGGGTTTTGGGTCGGCAGGCGCGACCGAACTGAACTTGCCTTTCCTGTCGCGCTTGACGCCGGCTATCACCTGCGTTGCGGCCAGCGCGGTGCGCGGTGAGAACGGGTCGACTTCGAATTCGTGTGCGCGCTCCTCCGGCAGTACCCAGGGCAGCGCGTTGAGCGGCAGGCGCAAGCCCATCGGCGAATCGCCCTCGATCAGGTAGAGATGCTCGCGTTTGAGCGGCCAGGACGAGGTGCGCCAGGCCGTCCCGAGCGCGATGCCGGGATCGACTTCCTGCGCGGCCAGCGGCAGGACATAGCCGACGACCCGGCCCAGGCCCCGTTCCAGCAAGCGCGCCAGGCGGCGCCGATCATCCGGTGCGGCGAGATCGGCCTGAAGCGGGTCGAGATTCGCCGGCAGCGCCTGCTCGCGTTGCGTCTGCAGCCAGACGTCCTCATACGCGGCGATCCGGCTGTCGGCCGGCAGGTTAAGCGCCTTGACCAGTGCCGCGGAGTAGCGTGCGGCCTCGCCGTCGCCATAGCCGTCATCCTGGCTATCCAAGGAGAACAGCGTCTCGTCCAGCCACATCGGCTGGCCGTCGATGCGCCAGAAAATATTCAGGGCCCAGCGCGGCAGGGGCTCGCCGGGATACCATTTGCCCTGGCCGTAATGCAGCATGCCGCCCGGGGCAAAATGATTCTTCAGGCGATGCAACAGTTGCCCGGCCAACTCGCGCTTCGTCTCGCCGTGCGCTTCGGTATTCCACTCCCCGCCGTCCATGTCGTCGATCGAGACGAAGGTCGGTTCCCCGCCCTGGGTCAAGCGCACATCCTGGCCCGTCAGGTCGAGATCGACCTGCTGACCGAGCCGGTCGATCGCCTGCCAGTCCTCTTCGCTGTAGGGCTTGGTGACGCGCGGATCTTCGTGTATCCGCGTCACCGTCATCTCGTGCTGGAAAGTGACCTCGGCCTTGTCGGTGTAGCCGCTCACAGGCGCCGCCGACGAAGGCAGCGCGGTGCAGGCGAGAGGGATGTGGCCCTCGCTGGCGAGCATGCCCGAGGTGGGGTCCAGGCCGATCCAGCCCGCACCCGGGACATAGACCTCGGTCCAGGCATGCAGGTCGGTGAAGTCGGCCGCCGCGCCGCTGGGGCCGTCGAGCGCTTCCTGGTCGGCGCGCAATTGGATCAGGTACCCGGAGACGAAGCGCGCCGCCAGACCCATCTCGCGCAGGATCTGGACCAGCAGCCAGCCGCTGTCGCGGCATGAACCGGAGCCATTTTTCAGGGTTTCCTCGGGCGTCTGCACGCCGGGTTCCATCCTCAGCAGATAAGCGATGTCGCCTTGCAGACGCTGATTGATGGCGACCAGAAAGTTGTTGGTCACCAGGTTCTTCTTCAGCAGGTCGCGCCGCGCCGCCTCGACCCATTCCGTCAGCAAGGGACCCGGCGCCTCCGTCTTCAGATAGGCGCCGAGTTCGGCAGCGAGTTGCGCCGGGTAAGCGAAAGGGAAATGCTCGGCGTATTTTTCGACGAAAAAGTCGAACGGGTTGATCACGCTCATGTCCGCCACCAGATCGACCGTGAACTCCAGGGTGTCGGATTTTTCCGGGAAGACGAAGCGGCCGATGTAATTGCCGTAAGGGTCCTGCTGCCAGTTGATGAAATGCTGGTCGGGCTTGACGGTCAGCGAATACGCAAGGATCGGTGTGCGGGCATGGGGCGCCGGACGCAGGCGGACTTCATGCGGCGACAGGGCGACCGGGCGGTCATAGCGGTAACTGGTCTTGTGGTGCAATGCGATGCGGATGGCCATGCTCGGGTGTCTTTCGGTGAGTGAGGTGGCTGGCCGCGTCAGGTCTGGCTGGATACGGGCGTCTGCGCTTGAGATTGCTCCTGGGCATCTTTCATGGGCACCAGGAAGTCGCTGCTGATGCGTTCGCCCAGTTCATTGATGCACTCCAGAAACCGGGTCAGGTAGCTGTGCAGGCCTTCTTCGAGTATCTCCTCGATGCGCGAGAATTTCAATTCGGCGTGCAATTTCCCGGCGAAGCGTTCGGTGTCGCGCGAACCTTCGTTGTGAACCTCCTTCAGGATGTCCACGATGCCGTCCATGCAGGCCATCAAGGAGCGCGGCATCTTGGGATGGAGCATCAGCAACTCGGCGACGCGCATCGGGGTGATCACGTCGCGATAGACCTTGCGATAGATCTCGAAGGCCGAGACGGAGCGCAGCAGGGCAGCCCAGTAGTAAAACTCCGGCTGGCCACCGGGTTCGACGGACTCGCCGTCTTGCGCGGCGAGAAATTTCACATCGAGGATGCGCGCCGTATTGTCGGCGCGTTCCAGGAAGGTGCCCAGACGAATGAAGTCGAAGGCCTTGTCCTGGAGCATGGTGCCGAGGGTGACGCCGCGCGACAGGTGTGAGCGATACTTTACCCATTCGAAGAACTTGCCGGGATTTTGCTCCAACAGGCTGCCCCTGAGGTGCTGCTGCAATTCTATCCAGGTGGCGTTCTCGGTTTCCCAGACTTCGGTGGTCAGCGTGCCGCGTACGGCCCGGGCATTTTCGCGCGCCGCCGTCAGACAGTTGGCGATCGAGGAGGGGTTGTCCGGATTGCGCGCCATGAAATCGATCACATTCGGCTGTGTCAGTGCCGGGTATTTGACAGCGAAGGCCGGTTCCAGTTCGGAGATGCCGAGCAGGGCGCGCCATCCCTGTTCGGCCGCCAGCGTCGATTGCGGCAGGAGCGCGTTCTGGACCCGGACGTCGAGCATGCGCGCGGTATTTTCGGCCCGCTCGGTGTAGCGGGCCATCCAGAACAGGTGATCGGCGGTGCGGCTCAACATGATTATTTCTCCAGGATCCAGGTGTCCTTGGTGCCGCCGCCCTGCGATGAATTGACCACCAGCGAGCCTTCCTGCAATGCCACCCGGGTCAGCCCGCCGGGCACCATGGTGACGGTCTTGCCCGACAGGACGAAGGGCCGCAGGTCGAGATGGCGCGGCGCGATGCCGGAGCTTACGAAGGTCGGGCAGGTCGACAGGGCCAAGGTTGGCTGGGCGATGTAGCCATCCGGATGGGCCAGGATGCGCTCGCGAAAAGCCTCGATTTCGGCCTTCGTCGAGGCCGGTCCGACCAGCATGCCGTAGCCGCCTGCGCCGTGCACTTCCTTGACCACCAGGCGCGGCAGGTTGGCCAGAGTGTACGCCAGGTCCTCCTTCTTCCGGCACTGGTAGGTCGGCACGTTGTTGAGGATGGGTTCCTCCGCCAGGTAGAAGCGGATCATTTCGGGGACAAAGGGATAAATCGATTTGTCGTCCGCCACGCCGGTACCGATGGCATTGGCCAGGCTGACCCGGCCGGCGCGATACACCGAGAGCAGGCCGGGCACGCCCAGGGTGGAGTCGGCGCGAAAAGCCAGGGGGTCGAGGTAGTCGTCGTCGATGCGGCGATAGATCACATCGACCCGCTCCGGTCCGTTGGTGGTGCGCATGAAGACCTGGTTGTCGGCGACGAACATGTCTTCGCCCTGGACCAGTGCCACGCCCATTTGCTGGGCCAGGAAGGCGTGCTCGAAGTATGCCGAGTTGTACATCCCTGGCGTCATCACGACGACGGTCGGATCGTTGACCCCTTGCGGCGCGACCGAGCGCAGGTTGTCGAGCAGGAGGTCGGGATAGTGCTCGACCGGCGCGATCCGGTTGCATTCGAAGAGATCGGGAAACAGCCGCATCATCATCTTGCGGTTTTCCAGCATGTACGAAACCCCGGAGGGGACACGCAGATTGTCTTCCAGGACGTAGAACTCTCCCTCGCCGGCGCGCACGATATCGACCCCCGCGATGTGGGCGTAAATGTTGGAGGCGACGTTGACGCCCTGCATGGCGGGTCGGTACTGGGCGTTTTTCAGGATCTGTTCGGCAGGGATCAGCCCCTCCTTCAGGATCCGTTGCTCGTGGTAGACATCGTGGAGGAACAGGTTCAAGGCGCTGACCCGTTGTACCAGTCCGGCCTGCAAGCGCGCCCATTCGTCGGCGGCGATGACCCGCGGGATGATGTCGAACGGGATCAGTCGCTCCTTGCCGGCGTTGTCGCCATAAACGGCAAAGGTGATGCCCACGCGCCGGAAGATCAGTTCGGCTTCGGCCCGTTTCTGCTCGACCGCATGCGGCGGTTGTCGCGACAGCCAGTCGTCGAATTTGCGGTAGTGCGGCCGTACCGTGGTCGCGTCGGAGTACATTTCATTGTAAAAAGTGGACATGATCTCTGACTCTCCGCTACAACTCCGCTGCAACTCAAGACGCCAAGCTTGCTCAGTACGATCGAGAAAATCGGCCGGAAACGGAGCTTATTGGGGAACCAGGCGGAACTTTACGCCGTATTCATAGTAAAGCCTTAACCATATCGTGGTTTTTAGCAAAAACCATGCCACAAATCTGGTCGCGGCACCTTCCGCCATTCGCCGGTGTGCCGCCGCCGCTTCCTGAGCAACCGGGTTTGCGACTCGTTTGAGCCTCCCATGCACCTTTTCGGACGCTGTCGGCGCAGCATGGTGCAGCCACTGCACCATGCGGGAGCATCCAAAAGGAGCCACTATTGCTTTGCCAGAGTTAGCCGCGTTTCCGCAGAGTTGGTACACTGGCTGGGTTGGGTCAGGTCTGGTTAGCTTCGGGGGCGGAAAGTCGGTTCTGGACGGATCTGGGTAGTTCCGTTTTACGTGTGGGCAAACAATGCGACACATTTTCCGGCATTTCTGAACAGCGATGAATCAATACTCAAAGAAGCGACTCTGGGCGGGATTGGCCTGGTCCCTGCTAGCGGGTGCCGGCCTGGCCCTGTTCACGCCCTTGGGCGACACCGGATCGACCGGCCTGGTCGCCCTGCTGCTGTTGACCGGCGGCTGGGTCGTGATTACCCGAGCGCCGTCAAAGACGGCGATTATCGCGGCCAACACCCAGAAGACTGCCGAGCGGGAACTGATGGGCGAGTTTGCCCGCCTGCTCAACGAATGCGTGCTCCAGTTCGCCGCGCAATACACCTCGATGCGGGCGGAGATCGTGCGCGTCCAGGCCCTGCTGGCCGAGGCGATCGAGACGCTGACGCTGAGCTTTCAGGGCATGCACGAGCAGACCGAGACGCAGCGCCAGCTTAGCCTGGAGGTGACCAGCCACGCCGATGAAGCCGACGAAGCCCTGAATTTCGACGACTTCGTGCAGAACACTGCCAATGCCATGCAACTCGTGGTGGAAAGCGTCATCGGCAACAGCAGGGTGGCCCTGGAACTGGTCGAAGTGACCGAGGACATCGCCCAGCGAACCCAGGACGTGCAGAACATCCTCTCGGAAATCGGCGCCATCGCCAAGCAGACCAACCTGCTCGCGCTCAATGCGGCGATCGAGGCCGCGCGTGCCGGCGAGGCCGGTCGTGGCTTTGCCGTGGTCGCCGACGAAGTGCGCAACCTGTCGGCACGGACCAGCGCTTTCAGCCTGCAGATCAATAACCTGATCCTCGGGATGCAGGTCTCGGTGCACAAGACCGAGGCAGCGATCGCGCAGATGGCATCGCAGGACATGGGTTTTGCCGTCGAATCGAAGCAGCAGGTCGAGGCCATCATTGCGACGCTGGATGAGAAAGGCCGCCGGCGCGAAGGCGCAATCGGCAAACTGGGTGAAAGCGCACAACAGGTCGAGACTCTGGTCGGGCGGGCCATCACGGCCTTGCAATTTCAGGACATGGTGTCGCAATTGAGCGGCCACATCCTGCGGCGCATCGAGGCGCTCGACAAGGTGATGCAGCACCTGGGCGAACTGTCCGGTGCCATTCAGGCCGATGCCGAGAGCGACAATGCCGCGGCGGCAGTGTTCGCGCTCAAGGTAGAGACGGCAAAGGTCACCGGCAGCATGATGACCATGGAATTACAGACGATCCACAACCCGGTCGGCCAGCGCGCCATGACCGAGGGTGAGGTGGAGTTGTTCTGACGTTAAATCGAGGGGAAGACAGCATGCAGGCCACGATCAAGGTGATCGAAAGAAAAGCGCTCATTCGATTGTCGGGAAGGTTCGAATTCAGCGAGCATCGGGTGTTCAAGGATATCCTTGACGAGGCGCTGCGAAACCAGGAGATCGACGAGATCGTCGTCGATCTGGCGGCTGTGGAGTATCTCGATAGTTCAGCCCTGGGAATGCTGCTGATGTTTCGCGACAAGGCGAAGAACCACAACCGGCGAACCTCGCTGGCCAATCCCAGTGCCGCGGCCAAGCAGATACTGGACATCGCCCACTTCGAGAAAATATTTCCGATCGTTCACGGGGCCGGATAACCGTTATGGCGGATGCGCTTTCGGATGCCCCGATCAAGGTCCTTGTCGTCGATGACCAGCGCGTCAATCAACGGATACTGGAGGTGTTTCTAAGCAAGGAAGGGCATTCCGTCGTTACCGCCAACGACGGCGCCGAGGCGGTCGAACTGCATCGTCTGGAGCAGCCGGATCTGATCCTGATGGACATCATGATGCCGGGCATCGATGGCCTGGAAGCGGCACGACGCATCGGTGTGGAGGCGGGCGCGTTGCGCACGCCGATCATCTTTCTGTCGGGCCTCAACGACGAGAAAACGGTGCTCGATGGCCTCGAGTTGGGCGACGATTTCATTGCCAAGCCGATCGATTTCACCATCCTGCGCGCCAAACTGCGCGCATTCATCCGGCTGGTGCAGACCCAGCGCATGCTCAGGATGGAGCAGCGGCGGGTCGAGATGTACAACGAGGCAATGCGCAGCGAAGGCGAGGTCGCCTTGTTCGTCCTGGGACGGGTCCTGGCGAACACGGAACCGCCGGACGGCCATAGTCTGCAGTACAAGGTCGTGCCCTCTTCGATGTTCAGCGGCGACCTGATCCTCGCCAGGCGGACTCCCAGCGGTCGATTGCATCTTTTGCTGGCCGACGCGGTCGGGCATGGCCTGCCCGCGGCGATCAATATCCTGCCCTTGTTCTTCCCTTTCGACGGCATGTCGCGCAAGGGCTTTCCGATAGCAACCGTGGCGCGCGAACTGAATCGCCGGGTGCGCGACCTGCTGCCGCTCGATCGATTCGTGGCCGCGACGCTGGTGAGCATCGATGCCGATGCGGGCACCATCGATGTCTGGAACGGCGGTAATCCGCCGGCCCTGCTGATCGGGCCCGATGGGCGGGTAAAGGCCCGCGTCGATTCCATGCAAATGGCACTGGGCATCAATGACGATGTGCCGGGTCTGTTCGAGCCTAGTCGCATCACTTGCGCGGCAGGCGATCAACTGGTCCTGTTTTCCGACGGCATCTGGGAAAACCCGGCATTTGCCGGAGACGACACGATCGCCCGGGTAGAGCGGTTATTGACCGCCACGCCGGCGCTGGTGCGCATGGACGCCCTGATCGAGGCGGCGCTGGCCGCGGGACAGAGCGACGATCTCTCTGTCGTGGTGGTGACCCAGCCGGAAGCGCCGATGCCGGGCGCATACCGTGCGGTCGGCGCGAGTCAGTTGCCGGCTTCGCGCTTTTCCGTTCATCTCAACGCAGAGACGTTGCGCCAGGCGGACATTGTCGATTCGATCATGGTCACCGCCCGGGCCTTGGGTTTTGTCGCCCGCTTTCCCAAGTTGCCGGTGATATTCACGGAATTATTCGTCAATGCGCTCGATCACGGCGTGCTGGATCTGCCTTCGGAAATCAAGTACCGGTCGGGCGAAGGCTATCTGGAATTCTTCGAGGAACGACAGCGGCGCCTTGATGCCCTCGGCGACGGTTTCATCGCCATCGAAATGGAACTCGATAGCGCCGAGGCCAGGCCGATACTGCGTCTGATGATCTCCGATAGTGGCAAGGGTTTCGACCCGCACGACCACGGCCATGCCGCCGCGGCGGATGACGAGATGACGGCGGGTCGCGGCCTGACGCTGGTGCGCAGCTTGAGTCACCACCTGAGTTACAACAGCCAGGGCAACGAGGTGGTGGTGCTCATCGACACCTGAGCAGGATCAGGGGCGCTTTTTCTCCGCCGACCACTGCCGCAGTGCAGCCATTGTGTTGGCCACATGCTGGTCCGGATTCATGTCGGTATAGGTGTAGATGATTTTGCCGTCGGGGGCGATGACGTAGGAAGTGCGGCTCGCATATTCGGGCTTCACCGCCAGGATGGCGTCGTAGGACTTCATGATGCGCTGGTCGATGTCGGCGGCAACCGCGAACTTGCTGCGGCACTCGCTGACTGAGAACTTGTTCAGGGTTTCGATCGAATCGTGCGAGACGCCGATCACGGTGGCCCCCAGCGCCTTATAGTCGTCGACCGCATCGGCGAAATCGTGGGCCTCGATGGTGCAGCCCTTGGTGAATGCGGCGGGATAGAAGTAGAGCACGGTGGGTCCGTCCTTGAGCGCCGCGGACAAGCTGTAGCGGAATACCTTGCCGCCCAGCGATGCTTCGGTCGTGAAGTCGGGTGCCTGGTCGCCGACCTTGAGCGCCGCGGATGCGGGCAGGCAAGCAAGAGCGGCCAGGATTGCGGCAAATCGTTTGATCATCGTGGTTCTCCCGGGATCAGGTTGGCTAGACCGCCTAGCATCCTTTACTTGACAAATATTGTCAAGTAAAGCTCCCTGGGCAAGAAGCGAGCGGCAAGCGGCGCGGAGCAACAAATTTTTACGTCGCCCTTGAAATAACAGGCTGTCGCCCCTATCATTAGCACTCGTCGGCAGTGAGTGCTAATAACCTGCCTCCGCTCCGATCAATCAACGGCGGTTCGCCGCTATTGCCCGTAGGTCCAAAATAGGAGAAAACTCTATGAAAATCCGTCCATTACATGATCGCGTGATCGTCAAGCGCCTCGAAGAGGAGCGCAAGACGGCCTCCGGTATCGTCATCCCCGACACCGCCGCCGAGAAGCCCGATCAAGGCGAGATCCTCGCCATCGGCAACGGCAAGATCCTCGAGGATGGCAAGGTCCGTCCCCTGGCCGTCAAGGTCGGCGATCGCGTGCTCTTCGGCAAGTACTCCGGCCAGACCGTCAAGGTCGATGGCGAGGAACTGCTGGTCATGCGCGAAGAAGACATCATGGGCGTGGTTGAAGCCTAATCACTGCACAGAACTATCTAGGAGATCAAGAGAATGCCTGCTAAAGAAGTAAAATTTGGTGATTCCGCCCGCCATCGCATGGTCGCCGGAGTCAATATCCTCGCCGACGCAGTCAAGGTGACCCTCGGCCCGAAAGGCCGCAACGTAGTGCTCGAGCGCTCCTACGGCGCTCCTACCGTGACCAAGGACGGCGTCTCCGTGGCCAAGGAAATCGAACTCAAGGACAAGTTCGAGAACATGGGTGCGCAGATGGTCAAGGAAGTCGCTTCCAAGACCTCCGACGTCGCCGGCGACGGCACCACCACCGCCACCGTGCTGGCCCAGGCGATCATCCGCGAAGGCATGAAGTATGTCGCCGCCGGCATGAACCCGATGGACCTGAAACGCGGCATCGACAAGGCCGTCGTCGCCACCCTCGAAGAGCTGAAGAAACTGTCCAAGCCCTGCTCGACCAACAAGGAAATCGCCCAGGTCGGTTCGATCTCCGCGAATGCCGACGCAGACATCGGTGAGATCATCGCCAAGGCGATGGACAAGGTCGGCAAGGAAGGCGTTATCACCGTCGAAGACGGCAAGAGCCTGCAGAATGAACTGGAAGTCGTCGAAGGCATGCAATTCGACCGCGGCTACCTCAGCCCCTACTTCATCAACAATCCGGACAAGCAGGTTGCCATTCTCGACAACCCGCTGGTGCTACTCTTCGAAAAGAAGATCAGCAACATCCGCGATCTGCTGCCCATACTGGAGCAAGTCGCCAAGGCCGGTCGTCCGCTCCTGATCATCGCTGAGGATGTCGATGGCGAAGCCCTGGCCACCCTCGTGGTCAATAACATTCGCGGTATCCTGAAGACCTGCGCCGTCAAGGCTCCCGGCTTCGGCGACCGGCGCAAGGCGATGCTCGAAGATATCGCCACCCTGACCGGCGGCACGGTGATCGCCGAGGAACTCGGCCTCTCCCTGGAGAAGGCCACGCTCAAGGATCTGGGCCAGGCCAAGCGCATCGAAGTGGGCAAGGAAAACACCATCATCATCGACGGTGCCGGCGATGCCGCGACCATCCAGGCCCGCGTCAAGCAGATCCGTGCCCAGATCGAGGAAGCCACCAGCGACTACGACAAGGAAAAGATGCAGGAACGTGTCGCCAAGCTGGCTGGCGGTGTGGCGCTGATCAAGGTCGGTGCCGCCACCGAAATGGAAATGAAGGAAAAGAAGGCCCGCGTTGAAGATGCCCTGCACGCTACCCGTGCTGCGGTGGAAGAGGGTATCGTCGCCGGCGGCGGCGTCGCCTTCCTGCGTGCTCGTCAATCGATGTCTGCCCTCAAGGGCGACAACCATGACCAGGACGCCGGCATCAAGATCGTGCTGCGCGCACTCGAGCAGCCGATGCGCGAGATCGTTGCCAATGCTGGCGAGGAGCCCTCGGTGGTGGTGAACAAGGTGCTCGAAGGCAAGGGCAACTTCGGCTACAACGCCGCTACCGGCGAATACGGCGACATGGTGGCGATGGGCGTGCTCGACCCGACCAAGGTCACGCGCACCGCGTTGCAAAATGCTGCCTCCGTTTCCGGCCTGATGTTGACCACCGAATGCATGGTGGCCGAGCAGGTTGAAGACAAGCCGGCCGGCGGCGGCATGCCTGGCGGCATGGGCGGCATGGGCGGCATGGGTGGCATGGGCGGCATGGATATGTGATGAAGGCGCAAGCCTGAGTCATCCCCGCGCGAGCGGGGATCCAGAACTAAGCCCTGCGCAGTTAGCAGGGCTTTTTCATGCCCATCTACCTTCCCCCCAGCCCCCTTTCCAAGGAAGGGGGTGACGGCCGCTCGCCATGCTCGCAGTACTTACGCTGCATCGCCTTGGGGCGGCCCGGCGGCTCGATGCTGCGGCGCGGCAGGGCGCGCCGGGAGCTTGTGTTAGACTTTCCTCATGAGAATTCTGCTGGCCGAGGACGACCGCATCATCGCCGACGGGCTGGTGCGCTCGCTGCGCAAGGCCGGCTATGCCGTCGATGCCGTCGCCAACGGAGCCGACGCAGATGCGGCGCTGGCGACCCAGCAATTCGACCTGTTGATCCTCGACCTGGGGCTGCCGCGACTCTCTGGCATCGAGGTGCTGCGCCGCCTGCGCGGGCGCAAGACGACGCTGCCGGTGCTGATCCTCACCGCCCAGGACTGCATCGAGGACCGGGTACGCGGCCTCGATGCCGGTGCCGACGATTACCTGACTAAACCTTTCGCCCTGCCGGAACTCGAAGCGCGGGTCCGTGCGTTGACCCGACGCGGCACCGGTCTGCCGACCTGCATCGAATTCGGCGCCTTGAGTTATGACCAGGCTGATCGCCTGGTCAAGCTCGACGGGCAGAGCATCGATCTGTCCGCACGCGAACTCGGCTTGCTCGAAATTCTGCTGCTACGCGCGGGCCGCCTGGTCAGCAAGGAACAACTGGTCGATCATCTTTGCGGCTGGGGCGAAGAGGTGAGCACCAATGCCATCGAGGTCTATGTGCATCGCCTGCGCAAGAAACTCGATACGGGCGGGATCAAGATCGCCACCGTGCGTGGCCTGGGCTACTGCATGGAGAAACCCCCTGTGGTGCCGGGTGGGCGGGATGCGGGGTCCTGAGCAGACGCGTATCTTTGGTACGCCGACCGAACTCAATTCGCTGTTCGGGGAAATTCTCGACTGGATGCTCGCGCCGCTGTTGTTCCTCTGGCCGATCAGCATCGCCGTCACCCACCATGTCGCCAACGAGATCGCCAACCAGCCTTACGATCAGGCGCTGGCCGAAAATATCGGCGTTATCGGTCGTCAGGTCAAGATCGTCGATGGCCGGATCGTGGTGAACTTCCCCGCGCCGGCCAGGGCGCTGCTGCGCGCCGACGAGCATGACATCACCTATTACCAGGTGAGCGGCTTATCCGGCGGCCTGATCAGCGGTGATCGCGAAATTCCCCGGGTCAAAATACCGGAGACGATAGACCCGGATGCCGTGCTTTTTCGTGACGATGACGTGAGCGGCGAGGACATCCGGGTGGCCTACCAGTTCCTGATGCTCGGCAAGGAACGCACGCGGGTCCTGGTCCAGGTTGCGGAGACGCGCAGGAAGCGCGGGGATTTGGCCGGTCGGATCATCTCCGGTGTGATTCTGCCCCAGTTCGCGATTATTCCGCTGGCGGTGATCCTGGTCTATCTCGGCCTGTCGCGGGGCATCGCACCGCTGCAACGATTGCAACGGCGCATCCGCCAGCGGCGGCCGGGCGACCTGGCGCCGATCAGCATCAACGGGGTGCCCGAGGAACTGCGGCCGGTGATCGTCGCCTTCAACGACATGATGGTTCGTCTCGAAGAGAACCTGCAGGCGCAGCAGCGCTTCATCGCCGATGCCGCGCATCAAATGCGTACGCCGCTGACCGGTCTGAAGATGCAGACAGAACTGGCATTGTCCGAAACCGAGCCGCAATTGATGCGCAATTCGCTCAGGCAGATTGCCGAGAGCGCCGATCGCGCCGTCCATCTGATCAACCAACTCCTGGCGCTCGCTCGCGCCGAATCCAGCCACGAGAAAGTTCATAGTTTCGAGAAAGTCGATCTCGAGAATCTGGCGCGCGTCGCGGCCCAGGAAGGCGTGCCGCGCGCACTGGCCAAAGGCATCGATATCGGCTTCGAGGGGACCGGCTGGCCGCTCTTGATCGAGGGAAGCCCGGTGCTGTTGCACGAGTTGGCCAGCAACCTGATCGACAATGCCATCAAGTACACGCCGGAAGGTGGCCGGGTCACGGTACGCACCCGGGCCGAGGCCTACGCCATCCTTGAGGTCGAGGACAGCGGCATCGGCATCGGCGCGGAAGAGCGGGAGCGGGTCTTCGAGCGGTTCTACCGGATCCTCGGTTCCGAGGCTCACGGCAGCGGACTGGGTCTGGCGATCGTGCGCGAGATCGCGGAACTGCATCGCGCCAGCATCGAGTTGCGACCCAATGGTCACGGCCAGGGAACGCTGGCGCAGGTGGTATTTCCCCGGTTGGGCGTGACCTACCCGCTGCTCCAGGACGACACCGACTAGCGGGGGGAGGACATCGACATGCGTAGACGCGAGAAGCACCGTGAATACTGGCGCAAGAACCTCGTCCTGACGAAGTTGCTGCTCTTGATCTGGTTCGTGGTGACCTTCGTCGCCAGTTATTTCGCCCGCGAACTCAACCGACTCGTCTTCCTGGGTTTTCCGTTCGGCTTCTACATGGCGGCCCAGGGAGCGCTGATCGTCTATGTCCTGATCGTCTGGTATTACGCCCGCACCATGAACCGGCTGGACAAGGAGTACGAAATCGACGAAGTGGACGAGGACTGAGGCCGCGGTGACCGGCACCCTGCTGCTCCTCAGCATCCTGCGCGCCTGCGTCGAATTGGCCGGTTGCGCCCTGCTCGGCCAGGGCGTGCTGGCGCTCCTGGCCGGATCGAAGCGGGCGTACAACCCTATCTACCGCCTGTTTCAGATCGTCACCGGTCCGCCGATCAGGTTGGTACGCTGGCTGCTGCCGAGTTTCGTCAGGGAACGCCATCTGCCCTGGATCAGCTTTCTCCTGCTGTTCTGCCTGTGGATCGCATTGGCCTGGTTGAAACGTCGTTTGTAAGTAGGCCGTAAGGCGACCGTAAGAGCTTCGTCAGCTTCGGCTGATAGATTGGCTGCAAGCTGGGAAAAGCCGGCTTGGGGTTCATACATAACGGAGGGACAATGGCTCAAACTTCAATCAATTGGGTTGCGATCGATAGCGACCCACGGTTTCAGCGCCTGCATTCGAAGAAACTCGCGTTTCTTTCAGGCCTGATGATTTTCTCGCTGATCTATTACTTCTTGCTGCCGATAGGCGCGGCCTATTACCCCGACATCTACAGGATCAAGGTCTACGGCGTGGTGAACGTCGGCATTCTCTTCGCCCTGTCGCAGTTCGTGGTCGCCTGGGGGATCGCTTTCTATTACACCGCGAAAGCCAAGGATTTCGACATCATGGCTGCGGAACTGGTCCGCGATGCCGAAAAGATAGGAGCGAAATAATGAACCTGAAAAACAAGATCTGGCTGGGCCTCATCGCCTGCATCCTGCCTTTCATTTCCTTGCCGGCATTCGCCCAGGGGGCGGTCGAGGATAAATGGAAATGGCTGACTTTCATGGTCTTCGGCGCGATCATCTGCCTCACCATGTTCGTCACCTATCTTGCGGCCAAGCGCGTCAAGACGGTCTCCGATTTCTATGCCGCCGGCGGCGGCGTAACCGGACTGCAGAACGGCTGGGCGATCGCCGGCGATTATCTGTCGGCGGCGTCCTTCCTCGGTATCGCCGGGCTGATTTCCCTGTACGGCTACGACGGCTTCATGTACTCGGTCGGCTGGCTGGTCGCCTACATCACCGTGCTGCTGGTGATCGCCGAGCCCTGCCGCAACATCGGCAAGTACACGCTCTCCGACATCCTGGCCTACCGTAACGATCCGAAGAAGGCCCGCATCGTCGGCGCGATCTCGACCATCACCGTGTCCACCTTCTATCTCACCGCGCAGATGGTCGGCGCCGGTGTCCTGATCAAGACGCTGATCGGCATCGACTACGAAGTTTCGGTGATCGCCGTGGGCATCCTGATGCTGATGTATGTGCTCTTCGGCGGCATGGTCGCGACCACCTGGGTACAGATCATCAAGGCCGTCCTGCTGGTATGCGCCTCCATCGTCATGGTGATCATGGTCTGGAGCCAGTACGGTTTCCTCGGCGAATTCCTCAACAACGTCGTCGGCGATGCCAAGGTCCAGGCGCGCGTCGCCACGCTGCTCGGCGACAAGGCGCGGAACCTCTCGCCGGAACAGCTAGGCCAGATCTTCCTTGAGCCGGGCTTGTTCCTGAAGGTGCCGCTCGACCAGATTTCGCTGGGCATGGCGCTGGTCTTCGGCACCGCCGGCATGCCGCACATCCTGATGCGCTTCTTCACCGTGCCCACGGCGCAAGCCGCGCGCAAGTCGGTGAACTGGGCGATGGCGATCATCGGCGGCTTCTACGTCCTGACGCTGTTCCTCGGCATGGGTTCGGCGATGAAGGTCGGTCCGGCCGCCATCGCTGCCATCGATGCCGGCGGCAATATGGCCAACCCACTCCTCGCGCAAGCGCTGGGCGGCGGACCTGACTCGCTGCTCGGCAATCTGATGATGGCCTTCGTCTCGGCGGTGGCCTTCGCCACTATCGTTGCCGTGGTCGCCGGTCTGGTGCTCGCCGCCGCCTCGGCGATGGCTCACGACCTCTACGTCGGCGTCATCCGCGAGGAGCATGTCACGCAGGAAGAGCAAGTCCGCGCCGCGCGCGTCGCGACGATCCTGGTCGGCGCCATGGCCATCGTCATCGGCATCTCGGCCAAGGGACAGAACGTGGCACACCTGGTGGCGCTGGCTTTCGCCGTCGCCTCCTCGGCCAACTTCCCCTGCGTGCTGCTGACCTTGTTCTGGAAGCGCTGCAATACCGGCGGCATCGTGCTGGGCATGATCGTCGGCACCGTCACGGCCATCGGCCTGGTGATGGTCTCGCCGAACCTGACCTACCCACTGCAGATAATTGGCGCGAACGAGAAGATCGTCAAGGCCTCCGACGAGAAACTCGCCAAGCTCAATGCCGACTTGTCCGCCGCGACCGCGCCGCCGGCTGCTGCCATGCCGGCACCGGTGACGGCAACGGCGCCGGCGGCAGGCGCAATGCCAGCCGCTCCCATGGCAGCTCCGGCTCCCTTGGCGGCTGTGCCTGCACCTGCCATCGACGTCGAGAAGGTCAAGGCGGAAATCGCCAAGACCGAGAAGGCGAAGAAGGCGGCTACCGACAAGATCGCATCATTCGGCAGCGACAGGACCAGCATCATGGGTCTGGAAAAGCCCTGGTTCGAACTGCGCAATCCGGGCCTGTACTCGATCCCGCTCGGCTTCCTCGCCGTCATCATCGGTTCGCTGCTGTATCGCGACAAACGCGCCGAAGACATGTGGGACGAACTCTACGTTCGTCAGAATACCGGCATCCTCGCCGCCAAGGCTGTCGCACACTGAGTCTGCATCAGTTGCACGAAAAGCCCTTCCCTTCGGGAAGGGCTTTTTTTCGTCTGGCCCAGCATGGCTGCGGTTTCGCAGGTATAATTTCGCGCTCATTGCAAGCGTGAGGCCAGGTAGCTCAGTTGGTAGAGCAGCGGATTGAAAATCCGCGTGTCGACGGTTCGATTCCGCCCCTGGCCACCAGTATTCAAGCGGCTCTCCACCCGGAGGGCCGTTTTCGTTTGTGACAACAATTTCTATATGCAGGCGCTGTGTAGGATTTTCCTATCAAAGCAGACATGCTTCCGTCTGCACCGCTCGGCGTGACTATCCTCTGCCGAAGACAGGCGCAAGGTCTGCGGCAAGTCGATCAGGGTCGAGAGGGGCACGCTTTCAAAATTAGCAAGGTCTGGCGGCACGGTACCGCAAATAAGCTGTCGCCCATCCCGAGCCGACTCGGAGAGCAGGCATTCCACCGCGGCTGTTACCAATAGCAATATGCCCGTACAATTGCAGTATGCATAGATCCTTTATCGTATGGTGAGGCCGCTTGGCCCGCTTAGCTAAGCCGCGAGTTGCCCATAGTTGAAGGACAAGAATGTTCTGGACTTTCCTGCCTCGATACTCCATCAATACGAGAGTGACCATATTTACCCTCGTTATCGTTTTCGCCAGCATCTGGGGCCTGACCTTCTATGCTAACCACCTGCTGCTAGACGAGATGGAGAAGGGACTCGGCGAACAGCAGTATTCGATGGTGTCCTACATGGCCACGGAGATCAATGACCAATTGGAGGAGCGGGTCAAAGCACTGACGCTGGCGGCCAGCCGTATCGACCCATCCTTCTTCAGGCAGCCAGATGCCCTGCAGAAACTCCTTGAGCAGTCCCGAATACTGCTACAGATGTTTAATGCCGGGGTCTTCGTCATCCGCGCTGATGGTACAGCGGTCGCCGAGAGCCCGGTCATTGGTCGTGTCGGCCTCAATTATTTGGACCGGGCGCACATAGCGACCACGTTAAAGGAAGGAAAGCCGACTATAGGTAAACCGGGCATCGGAAGGACGGTTCGAGCGGCCAGCTTCGCCATAACGGTGCCGATCCGCGATGCCGAGGGGCGGGTGATCGGCGCAATCGTCGGGGCGACCGATCTGGCCAAAGCCAATTTCCTGAGCAAGATCGCCACCACCAACTACGGCGACACCGGGGGCTATCTGATCGTCTCGAAGCCCCACCGACTGATCGTTACCGCCACCGAAAAACGCTTAGTCATGCAGCCTCTCCCCGACATTGGCAAATTCCCCTTGATCGACCGGTTTGTAGCTGGCTACGAGGGTTCGGGCATCCTGGTGAATCAACTCGGAGAAGAGCGTCTGACCGCGACCAAGGGAATTCCTGCCGCCAACTGGTACCTGACGGTCTCCATTCCGTCAGCAGAGGCATTTTCACCGATACGCAAAATGAGCCGGCACCTGCGGTTGGCTGCGATCTTCCTGAGCCTGGCTGTTGGAGGGCTGACCTGGTTGATGCTGCGCCGCCAACTTTCCCCTATGCTCGCCACCATGAAGGCGCTGGCCAGCATGCCGATTGCGAGCCGGCGAGAACAACCACTTCCTGTAACCAGCGATGACGAAATCGGCCAGCTCGTTGGCGCTTTCAATCGTTCGTTTCTGGAACAGAACGCGATTCTCAATAGCCAGATCGTCGGCATCATCAAGCTCAAGAAGAGGAAATTCACCTGGACCAATGCCGCATTCGCCAGGATGCTGGGCTATGCACCGGAAGAACTGCTCGGTCAGCAGACCCTTATCATCTATCCCACTCTTCAGGCTTTTGAGTATGTTGGAAAAGCCTCTTATCCCGTCATAGCAAGAGGCGAAATCTTCCAGACCGAGATTCAGTATCGGCGCAAGGATGGTTCGCAGGGTTGGTTCGAAATGAGCGGTGAGATGCTTTCCCCTAAATCCGGCGAGTCGATCTGGGCGTTTATCGATATCTCCCAGAGCCATGAGTTGCGTGAATCATTGAAGCAGAACGAGGAGCGCCTGGTCGAGGCCCAGTCGCTGGCAAAAATAGGCAGTTGGCGCGTGCGCTTTGGAGAGGAGGAAGTCAACGACCGCTGGACGATTTCCAGGGAGATCCGGCGGATCTATGGCCATCCCGACGAGCTTCAGATTGACGCCGGAACGGGGTTCAGACTCATGCCCCCGGAAGATCAGGACTTCACCCGGCGCACCTGGGCTGCGGCGAAGCGCGGCGAAGGGCTGAGTAGCTGGCAGCATCGCATCGTGGTCGATGGGAAAATCAAGTGGCTGCAGGTCACGGCGAAATTTGTCTTCGACGAACAGGGTCGCGCTTTGGAAGCCAGCGGGACGAATCAGGACATCACCGAGCGCAAACATGGGGAAGATGCACTGATCATGGCGCGGCAACAGGCCGAGGCCGCCAACATCGCCAAGTCCCACTTCCTGGCGGCGGTGAGCCATGACCTCCGCCAGCCACTCTATGCGGCGCAACTCTTCCTGGATCAACTAAAGGCATCACCGCGTGATAATGACCAGCGGGAATTGATCACCAAGGTTCAACAAGCGCACAAGGCAGCGTCGCACCAGTTGCGGTTGTACCTTGAATTGTCTCGCCTCGAAGATGGAAGCCGACAGGCAGATAGGCAGGAAATGTCGACCATCGCTTTTCTGGAGGACCTTGCCGACATTTTTCCCCTTATCGCCAACAAGTCGAATGTTCGCCTTGTATTTCATCCGGGCGCGTTTGTCCTGCATACAGACAAGGACCTGCTTTTCCGCCTTGTTAGTAATCTGATCGACAATGCCATCAAATTCTCGCCCGGCGGGACCGTTCTGGTCTGCATTCGTCGCCGTCAAAGCGGGCACCTGATTCAGGTACGCGATAACGGGAAGGGGATCGCAGGTATACATCATGGGGCCGTATTCGATGACTTCTTTCAGATCGAAAACGCCGAGCGCAATCCAGATGCGGGCTATGGCCTCGGTTTGTCCATCGTCAGCAAGATTGCCCTACTGCTAGGCTGTAAAGTTCATATCGCCTCTTCGGTCGGTCGAGGGAGTGTGTTTTCTGTTGTGGTGCCTGATTGACTCACGTTCAAGGAAATTCCGAAGCGCAATGCTGACTTGGAGACTTGATTGAGCGAGAGGTAGCGGTAGCCAAGCCTCACCAGATGCAGAATGCAGGGAATTTTGACCCTTGAGTCTTCACTAAAAATCATCAGACCAAATCTCCCTATTCTTGTTCTGCGAGGGCAGGCCTGCCGCTCACTTACTCTGCGACTCTTGCCGATAGGAACAACAGCCGCGGGTTATCCGGCGATGCCTCAAAGCCGAAGTGTAGGTAGTACCCTGCCGCCTGCTCATCCAGCGCATCGACGAATAAACCAATCCCGCCTGCCTCGGCGTAGATGCGCTGCGCCCGTGTCAGGGCATCGACCAGCAGCAGTTCGCCCAGCCCCTTGCCCTGATACTGCCTGTCGACAGCCAAGCGGCCCAGCCGCACACCGGGGATGCGCCGAGGCAGCTTCTTGCGCCAGGCTTCCGGCAGATGCCGGTACTCGAGTTCTGCCAGCGTCAGCGCGTAATAGCCGCAGATGCGGGTCGGCGCTTCTTCGCGAACGGCGACGAAGGTCTTAGCCAGCATCCTGTCTTGATGCTGTCGGGCAACCTGCCGCAGCCAGTCGTTTAGTTCCTGGCGGCCGCAGTCGAATCCCTGCCGGTCATGATCCCCAGCTAAAGGTCGTACCTGCATCATCTCGCTTGGCCTTCTGGTAACGCTTCAGGGCGGCCTTCAGCTTGGCATTCGGCTTAGGCGGGTTTTCCATCAGGTTGAGCAACCAGCTCCATTCGCGCGGCGAGAGGCGGATGACTTCTTGCCGCTCGATGACTTCCTGTGCCTCTTTGAGCGCAGCTTGCACCAGAAACTGATTGACCGTGGCACCCGTCAGTTCGGCGGCACGGCACAAGGTTTCATAAACCTCGTGGGGCACGCGAGCACCGATGCGATCTTGCTTGGCAGTGGCGTTTCCCATGTTCACCTCCAACAATTGCTTCAGTGGTCACTATATCACTGTCGCCATTTTGGCGCCAACGTACCGGATGACCAGACTGCCCCTTACCCGACGACTGGGAAAAGCAGCGTCGTGTGATTGTTGTTCTGGCCGGTTGATCGTTAAAGAGCATTTCGAATCCCGCCCACTAGACGATTTGCAGTGCAAACCAAGGGCTGGAAGCCTGCGTGCTTACTGGGTGTCGCCAAACTGTCGCCAAACAGTGGGCTCCTCAACAAAAAGACTCCGCCTCCGCCATTTTCAATCGATTGCCATAGTTGCGTCCCCGTCCTCAGGTTCC
>CAILCO010000115.1 GCA_903832735.1 uncultured Sterolibacterium sp. | reverse complement strand
TGGGGATCCTCTCCCTGATTTTCTGGGCGCTGATGATCGTGGTCACGATCAAGTACGTGTCCTTCATCATGCGTGCCGACAACAAGGGCGAGGGCGGCATCATGGCGCTGATGGCCCTGGCGTTGCGCCCGATCGAGGAAGGCTCACGGCGGCGCAATGCGATCCTGATACTCGGCCTGTTCGGCGCGGCGCTGTTCTACGGCGACGGCGTGGTGACGCCGGCGATCTCGGTGCTCTCCGCGGTGGAGGGTCTGGAGATCGCGACGCCGGCCTTCAAGGCCTATGTGATTCCGCTCACCCTGGCCGTGCTGTTCCTGCTCTTCATGTTCCAGAAAAAGGGCACCGCCGGGATCGGAGCGCTGTTCGGGCCGGTGATGATGGTTTGGTTCGCCACGTTGGCGGTCCTGGGCGTGGTCAATATCGCCGCCGCGCCGGCCGTGGTCGCCGCGCTCGATCCCTTCCATGGCCTGGCTTTCCTCGCCACCCACCCGGTCATGGGTTTCTTTTCGCTGGGCGCGGTGGTGTTGGCTTTGACCGGTGCCGAGGCGCTCTATGCCGACATGGGTCACTTCGGCCGCAAGCCTATCCAGTTCGCCTGGTTCGCCATGGTGCTGCCGGCGCTGGTGCTCAACTATTTCGGCCAGGGCGCGCTGCTCCTGGCCAATCCCAAGGCGATCGAGAACCCCTTCTACCTCCTGGCGCCGACCTGGGCGCTTTATCCCCTGGTGGCGTTATCCACGGTGGCGACCGTGATCGCCTCGCAGGCGGTGATCTCCGGCGCCTTCTCGATCACCCAGCAGGCGATCCAGTTGGGCTACTCGCCGCGTCTCGAGGTGCAGCACACCTCCGCCCGCGAGATCGGCCAGATCTATCTGCCGGGCATCAACTGGACCATGCTGATCGCCGTGATCGCGCTGGTGCTGGGCTTCGGCTCCTCGACCAATCTGGCCGGCGCCTACGGCATCGCCGTCACCGGCACGATGCTGATCACCAATATTCTCGCGGTCTGCGTGACGCGCTGGCTCTGGCATTGGGGCTGGTGGCGGGCAATCCTCGGCGCCCTGCCGTTCGTCATTATCGACCTGGCCTTCTTCTCCGCCAACATCGTCAAGATCTTCGACGGCGGCTGGTTCCCGCTGATCTTCGGCCTGGGCGTGTTCCTGCTCCTGACCACCTGGAAGCGGGGGCGGCGGCTGCTCTATCAGCATCTGGAGCAGGACGCGATCGACCTCAAGTCCTTCATCACCAGCCTGAGCCTGGGCGGGACGACGCGGGTGCCAGGCACCGCGGTGTTCATGACGCCCAATCCGGATGGCGTGCCGCAGGCGATGCTGCACAGCCTGAAGCATTACAAGGTGGTCCATGAACGCATGGTCATGGTCACCGTCAAGGTGCTCGACGTGCCGCGCGTGCCCGAAGCGCAGCGGGTTACCGTGGAATCCTTGAGCAACAATTTCTGGCGGGTCAGGGTGTATTACGGCTTCATGGACGAGCCCGACCTGCCGCAGGCGCTGGAGTGGGGCGCGGAACAGGGACTGGAACTGGACATGATGGACACGTCCTTCTTCCTCGGCCGCGAGACCCTGATCCCCAGTCTGAGTTCGGAGATGGTGATGTGGCGCGAGAAGCTGTTCATCACCATGTTCCGCAACGCCGGCAGCGCCACCAGCTTCTTCAAGCTGCCGGCCAACCGGGTGGTCGAGCTCGGCTCCCAGGTGGTGCTTTGAAGCCACTCAACCCGCCGTCAGCCTGGGTCCAACGCTTCGCACCGTTGATCCCGGAAGGCGGCACGGTGCTCGATCTGGCCTGCGGGCGTGGGCGCCACAGCCGTCTCCTGGCCGGCATGGGCTATGCCGTCGAGGCGGTCGATCGCGATCAGGAAGCGCTCGCGACCCTGTCCGACCTGGACTGCGTGAGCACGCGTTGCGCCGACCTCGAAAGCGGTCCCTGGCCCTACGGCGGCCGGGAGTTTGCCGCCATCGTCGTCACCAATTACCTCTGGCGGCCGCTCATGCCGCTGCTGCTGGCGGCACTCGGCGCCAACGGTGTGCTGATCTATGAAACCTTCATGATCGGCCATGAGCGCTTCGGCAAACCTACGAATCCGGCATTCCTGCTCCGTCCGGGGGAACTGCTCGAGGTCGTGCGCAGCCGGCTCTCGATCGTCGCCTTCGAGCAGGGCGAGGTGGCGCAGGCCGCCGTGGTGCAGAGGCTGTGCGCGATCCGCGGCGGCATCTCGCGGCTGCCTTGAGTTCAAAAAACGAAATTCCGTTTACCAAATTGGTTTTCAGGTTTCAGCAGCAGCGATGATTTGCTGCGCCAGTTTTGCCAAGCCGGCCGGCGACAGGTCGTCGCTCTTGATCACCGTGGCGGAATCGAAGCCGCTGAAGTTCTTCGCCTGCGAGCGCTGGTAGAGTGGATCGTAGTGGCGCTGCAGAAGTTCCGCCACCAGGCTGCGGAACTCTCCCGCCGCCGCCAATTCCAGCCACTGCGCCAGCGTCTCCCGGCTTTGCAGTCCGCAAAACTGGCCCAGCCTGTCGATGAGCCAGGCCGGGTCGGCGAGAAAGTAATCGTAGTCGCGCAGCAGGAAGTCGACGCGCGCCGCCATCGTTGCCTCGATGCGCAGGCTGGGCGCGGCGCGGATGGCTGCGAGCAGGGCGTCGGGCAATTGCACGACGCCTATCCTGCGGCTCTCCGCCTCGACGAAAACCGGCCGTTCCGGATCGAATGCGACCAGACTGGCATGCAGGCGGCTCTCGAACGTACGCTGCGAAGGCTGCTCCGTCTGCGGCAGCGGACCCAGCACCGAGCCCTTGTGCGCCGCCAACTCCTCCAGATGCAGCACCTGCGAGCCCTGCGCCGCCAGGGCTTCCAGCAGGCGGCTCTTGCCGCTGCCGGTGGGGCCGCTGACGACGCGAAAAGCGTAGCGTTGCGGGCGAGTCGCGAGTTCGTCTATGACCAGGCGGCGCCAGGACTTGTAGCCGCCTTCCAGGCGCTGCGCATCCCAGCCGATCTGGCGCAGGATATGGGTGAAGGCGCCGCTTCTTTGTCCGCCGCGCCAGCAGTAGACCAGCGGCCGCCAGTCGCGCGGCTTGTCCAGGAACAGGCGCTCGATGTGGTCGGCGATGTTCCGCGCGACCAGGACCGCGCCGATTTTTTTTGCATCGAAGGGCGATGCCTGCTTGTACAGCGTGCCGACCCGGGCGCGTTGGCTGTCGTCGAGCACCGGGCAGCTGATGGCGCGCGGCAAATGATCGTCGGCGTATTCCGCGGGCGAGCGGGCGTCCAGGATGTCGTCAAACCCGGCCAGTTGTGCTACGGTTGCGACCCCGTTGTTTCTCATGAATTAAAGGTTTCCGATGAGCGTCAAGCTGACCCAATTCTCCCATGGCGGCGGCTGCGGCTGCAAAATGTCGCCGGCCATCCTGGCGGAAATCCTCGCCAAGACGACGCTGCCCGCGCTGCCCAAGGAACTCCTGGTCGGCACCGAGACCTCCGACGACGCCGCGGTGTATCAACTCAACGCCGAACAGGCGATCGTCGCGACGACCGATTTCTTCACGCCTATCGTCGATGATCCGCGCGACTTCGGGCGCATCGCCGCCGCCAATGCGCTGTCCGACGTCTATGCGATGGGCGGGCGGCCACTCTTCGCGCTGGCGGTGGTCGGCATGCCGCTCGACAAACTGCCGCTCTCGGTCATCGGCGAGATACTCGCGGGCGGCGCCGAAGTCTGCGCCCGGGCCGGCATCGTCATCGCCGGCGGCCATTCGATCGACGTGCTCGAGCCGATCTACGGCCTGGTCGCCCTGGGGCTGGTGCATCCCAAAGAGCTCAAGAGAAATAGCGGCGCCCGGGACGGCGACGTGCTGATCCTGGGCAAACCGCTGGGCATCGGCATCCTCAGCGCGGCGCTGAAGAAGGGCCTGCTCTCGACCGAGGGTTACGCGGAGATGCTCCGTCTGACCACGAAACTCAATACGCCAGGCACGGCGCTCGCTGGCATGGACGCAGTCCATGCCATGACCGACGTCACCGGCTTCGGCCTGGCCGGCCACCTGCTCGAGATCTGCCGCGGCTCAAAGCTGCAGGCGCTGGTGGACTTCGCGCAATTACCGCTGATCGGGGAAGCCGAGCGCTTGGTGCGGGCGGGCATCAGCACCGGCGCCTCGACGCGCAACTGGGCGAGTTACGGCCACGAGGTGGCGCTGCCCGAGGGCGCTCCGGAATGGCTGCAGAAAATGCTCACCGATCCCCAAACCAGCGGCGGCCTCTTGGTGGCCTGCGCGCCGGAGTACACCGACCGGGTATTGGCCGAATTCGAGCGCGAGGGTTTTGCCCCAGCGGTGATCGGCCTCATGGTGGAAAATATCGATGGCTCGGCGGAAGCGCCGCGGCTCAGGGTTTCCTGAGCAACGGCAGGAGCGCGCGCCAGACGTTGGCGAGCAACAGGGGCTGGGTCGCCGCGGTGGGATGAAGGCCGTCTTCCTGGAAGGCGTCGCGGTTTCCGGCGAAGCCCTCGAACAAAAAGGGGACGAGCGCGGTCTTGTGCCGCCGCCCCAGATCGGCATAGACCGCGGCGAACTGCGCGGTGTAACTCAACCCGTAGTTGGGCGGCAGCCTGATCCCGACCAGAACCACCTGCGCGCGGCTGTCCTGACATAGCCGGATCATCTCGTCGAGGTTGGCGCGCATCTGCTTCAGGCTCAGGCCGCGCAGGCCGTCGTTGGCGCCGAGTTCGATGATCACGATCGCCGGCTGAAATTGTCTCAGTGCCGGGGCCAGGCGGGAGAGTCCGCCGCTGGTGGTTTCGCCGCTGATGCTGGCGTTGGCGATTTGGTAGGGATCGCGCGCTGCTGCTAGCCGCTGCGCGAGCAGCGCCGGCCAACTCTGCTCCTGGCCGATGCCGAAGCCGGCGCTCAAGCTGTCGCCGAAGACGAGTATAGTCTGCCCGGCTTGGCTGCTTGCGCAGAGCACGAACCAGAGTAACGCAAACAGGGTTTTTTTCATGACGGTTGATTCAAATTCCGACGCTGCGGTGATCGAAGTTGCCGGGCTCGGCAAGGAAGTGCAAAGCGGCGAAGGCCGGCTGACCATTCTGCACCAGATTTCCTTTCGCGTGATGGCTGCCGAGGCGGTGGCCATCGTCGGGGCGAGCGGTTCGGGCAAGTCCACCCTGCTCGGTCTCCTGGCCGGCCTGGATCTCCCCAGCGCAGGCAAGGTCGTTCTCGGTGGGCAGGATCTCTCGCTGCTCGACGAGGATGGCCGTGCCGCGCTGCGCGGGCGGCTCCTGGGTTTCGTCTTCCAGTCGTTCCAGCTTCTGCCGGCCTTGACCGCGCTGGAGAACGTGATGCTGCCGCTGGAACTGGCCGGCGCCCGCGATGCCGCTACGGTGGCACGGGAGGCCCTGTTCCGCGTCGGCCTCGGCGAGCGCTTGCGCCACTATCCCAAACATCTTTCCGGCGGCGAGCAGCAGCGGGTCGCCCTGGCGCGCGCCTTCGCCGTCCGGCCCCGGCTCCTGCTGGCCGACGAACCGACCGGCAACCTCGATGCCGCGACCGGCAGCCAGATCATCGACCTGCTCTTCGCCATGAATGCCGAACAGGCCACCACGCTGATTCTGGTCACCCACGACGAGGCGCTCGCCGCGCGCTGCCACCGGGTATTGCGCCTGGTTGGCGGCCGGCTGGAGAGTTGATCAGGCGGCGCGGTTGGCAAACGCGGCAGCGCGTCTGGCGGCGCATTTTGCCGCATTGACGCCGCTTCTCACCGCCGACTCCAGCGTCGCCGGATAGTCGGACGCGACATAGTCGCCGGCCAGAAACAGGCCCGGCACGGCGGTCGCGGCAGCGGGCCGGTCGAGACCCGGTACGCAGGCGAAGGTGGCGCGCTTTTCAGAGATCACCTGAGACCAGAGTGGCGCTGGCAGGCCGGGCGTCACGGCGGCGATTTCTTCATGGATCCGCGCGGCGAGTTGTTCCTGCGACAATGCCTGATGCCGGCCGTGGGCGCTGATCACCGCCGCGAACAGGCCGGCTGGCCCGCCCAACTGGCCGCGGTCGAAGAGCCACTGGACCAGGCCGTCGGCATGGCCCTGCATAGCGCTGGCCAAGCGCACAGTCGGCGGATAGGCGAGATAGCAGGTGACGATAGGCTCCCAGGTAAGCTTCGCGACCTGCCGGCCGAGTTCGTCCAGTCCGGGCAGTTCTGCGATCAATGCCGCGAGATGGTAGGGCGCGACGGCCAGGATCAGTTGCGCGTAGCGGCCGTGATCGGTGGCGGCGGAGCGCAGCATGAAGCCGCCGCCGGATGCCTGTGCGATGTGCCTGATCGCTTCGTTCTTCAGAACGCGGCCGCCGGCCCCCTCGACGTAGCGCGCGGCGACGTCGGGAAACAGCGCGCCCAGATCGGCGCGCGGCAGCAATAGGTCGCTGGCACCCGTGGCCCCACCCAGGCTGTCTTGCAGCACGGTGACGAAGACTTCCGCCGAGGCGGCGTCGGCCGGGGTGTTCAGGGCGGCGAGACAAAGCGGCTCCCAGATAAATTTGCAGAGGCGCGCCGGCTGCCCGTGGCGCTCGAGCAGGGCGGCGACGGTGTCATCCTGCTGCGCTTGAAAACGATCTTTTTTCAGCCGCCTCATGAAGCGGATCGCCGCGAACTTCTCGCTGAGGTTCAGGCCGCGCGCACCGAGCAGGGCGGCGGCCAGATGCAGCGGCGCGGGCAGGCGCGGTGCCCGGATTGAAATTTCGCCCGGAAAGTTTAGGGCGAGCGGCAAGCGCGCGAGCAACTGCCCGGGATCGGCGCCGACCAAACGCATCAGGCGCTGGGTCTCGCGGTAGGCGCCGATCAGCAGGTGCTGGCCGTTATCGACGGTGGTTCGCTTGCCCGCCTTGACTATGCTCACGGCCCGGGCGCGTCCGCCGAGCACCGCCGACGCCTCGAATACCGTGACCGGGATGCCGCGCGCGGAGAGTTCCGCCGCCGCCGCCATACCGGCGTATCCGGCGCCGATCAACGCGACCCGGCGGTCTCCGTTCAGGCTTGCCGCCACGTGCGCCAGGCGATCCAGAGCTTGGTCAGCGGCGACAGCGAACTGCGACTATCGAGCACGTGGCAGCCATCCCGTTTGATCTTTTCGAGCAGTCCGCGATAGATCGCCGCCATCACCAGTCCGGTGCGTTGCGCCTTGCGGTCTGCCGCCGGCAGATGGGCCATGGCGGTGACGTAGCAGGCTTCGGCGCGCTCGATCTGGAACGCCATCAGGCGGGAGAAGTTGTCGCTGTAGCGGGCTGCGATGAGATCGGCTTCGGGCACGCCGAAGCGCTCCAACTCATCCTGCGGCAGGTAGATGCGACCGCGCCGGGCATCCTCGCCGACATCGCGAATGATGTTGGTGAGTTGCAGGGCCAGACCGAGCGCCTCGGCGTATTCCAGGGTGCGTGGGTCCTGGAAGCCGAAGATTTCAGCGGCTGCGAGGCCGACCGCGCCGGCCACCCGGTAGCAGTAAAGTTTGAGCGCCGGGAAGTCGGCATAACGATCCTGCAACAGATCCATTTCCATGCCATCGATGATTTCGACGAGCAGCTTGCCAGGAAGATGGTAGCGCCTGGCGGCGACGGACAGGGCCTGCGTCACCGGATGACCGGGCCGTCCCGCGTTGAGCTCGGCGATCTCGCTTCGCCACCAGGCCAGCCGGGTAGCGGCGAGCGCGCGATCGGTGGATTCGTCGACGACATCATCGACTTCGCGGCAGAAGGCATAGAGGGCGGTGATCGCCTGGCGCCGCTCGGAATCCAGGAAGAGAAAGCTGTAGTAGAAGCTGGAGCCGCTTTGCGCGGCCTTCTGCTGGCAGTATTCGTCCGGCGTCATGAGTACATTGCGCGCCAGATCAGGCGCGGCCAGTCGAGCGCGCGCAATACCGGACGGTGGTGGAGTACATCGTAGTCGAGTGCTTCGATCTTTTCGAGTATGCGCAATCCGCCACTGATGATCAGGCGCAGTTCCAGACCGATCCGGCCGGGCAGGGTGCGGGCCAGCGGCGCGCCTGAGAGCATCATGGCGCGGGCGCGATCGACCTCGAAACGGAGCAGCGCACGCAGCTTCGCGTCGACCTTGCCCGAGGTCAGTTGCGCATCGGAAACGGCAAAACGATCCAGGTCTTCCTGAGGCAGGTAGATTCGCCCGCGCGCCAGGTCCACGCCCAGATCCTGCCAGTGATTGATCAGTTGCAGGCTGCTGCAGATGGCGTCCGACCAGATCAGTTGTTGCGGGCTTTCGGCGCGGTACAGGCGCAGCATCAGGCGGCCGACGGGGTTGGCGGAGCGGCGGCAGTAGTCCTGCAACTCGGCGAAATCGGCATAGCGGGTCTTGACCACGTCCTGGCAGAAGGCGTCGAGCAGGTCGGAGAACAGCTGAAGCGGTAGGTCGTGGTTGGATACGGCTCGTGCCAGGCGCAGGAAGATCGCCTGTTGCGGCGGAATACCGGCGGCCATCTTCGCCAGTTCGTCGCGATACTCGGCGAGTCGGCGCAACCGGGTCTCGGCATCGGCTTCGCCTTCGTCGGCAATGTCGTCGGCGCTGCGGGCAAATTGGTAAATAGCGGCGACCGGTTCGCGCAGCCGGCGTGGCAGCAGCCTGGATGCGACTGGGAAGTTTTCGTAATGGTCGACCGGCATCGGTGATGGGGCGGGAGGGTTGGCGACAGTATAGAGGCGAATCGGGTAGAATGGCGCCCAGGCGACGGTGTTGGACCGGGCGAGGGTGGCGGAATTGGTAGACGCACTGGATTTAGGTTCCAGCGCTGCAAGGCGTGGGGGTTCGAGTCCCCCCCTTCGCACCATCCCGAAGTGCCTGATGTTGTCGGTGTTGTCGTCCAATTGGCCACCACGGCCACCATGGCCACCAGATCATTTTCAGTAGGAATTTTAGTTCATGCAGATTAATCAGGAAAACGCTGTCGACAGCACCGGTGTCGATGTCGCGCTCAATGCCGCGGTCAATAGTTTGGAACGCCGCATCGATTTGAGCCTGCCGCTGGCGGCGATCGATCAGGATGTCGCGCAACGACTCAAGCATCTGGCGCGCACGGTCAAGATGCCGGGCTTCCGGCCGGGCAAGGTGCCGTTCAAGATGGTCACCCAGCAGTATGGCCGCGACGCGCGCTCCGAGGCCATCGGCGCCGCCATCGAGAAGAGTTTCGGCGAGAAGGTGCGCGAACAGAAGTTGCGCGTCGTCGGCTATCCGCGTTTCGAGCCCAAGACTGGCGAAGGTGCCGCCGACCCGTTGATGCTGGAATTTTGCGCGGTGTTCGAGGTTTATCCGGAAGTCGTCCTGGGCGATATCACAGGCTGCGAGATCGAGAAGCCGGCGTTGACCGTGACCGAAGCCGAGGTCGATCAAACCCTGGAGGTGCTGCGCAAGCAGCGCGTTACCTATGTCGCCGCCCCTCGCCCCGCGGCCAGCGGCGACCGCGTCGTCATCGATTTCTTCGGCCGGCGGAATGGCGAGTTGTTCCCGGGCGGCGAGGGCCACGATTTCGAAATCATCCTTGGTGCCGGCAAGATGTTGGCCGACTTCGAGGCGGCCGTGACGGGCTTGAGCAGCGGCGCAGGGAAGACCTTCGACCTGACCTTTCCGGCCGACTACCAGGCCCCCGATCTGGCCGGACAGACGGTGCAGTTCGAGGTGACGGTGAAGTCCGTCGAGTCGTCGCAGTTGCCGGACCTTGACGCCGAGTTCGCCAAGTCGCTGGGCGTCGCCGACGGCGATCTGGCCAAGATGCGCGACGAGGTTCGCGCGAATCTCGAACGCGAAGTGAAAAAGCGTCTGCAGGAACGCATCAAGAGCCAGGTGATGGATGCCCTGCTGGCGGTCAATCCGCTCACCGTGCCCAAGGCCATGGTCGACCAGGAGTCGCGCCAGATGGCCGAAGCCGCGCTGCGCGATATGGAGTCGCGCGGCATGTCGGTGAAGAACGTGCCGGTAGAGCCTTCCTGGTTCACCGAGCAGGCCAAGCGCCGCACTTCGCTGGGCATCATCGTCGCCGAACTGGTCAAGGAGAAGGCCCTGGCCGCCAAGCCCGAGCAGGTCCGCGCCTTGATCGACGATTTCGCCGCGACCTACGAGGACCCGGCCGAAGTCGTGCGCTGGTATTATTCACAGCCTGAACGTCTGGCCGAAGCCGAAGGCCTGGTGATGGAGAATAACGTCGTCGATTGGGTGCTGGGCAATGCCCGGATCAAGGAAAAACAGTTATCCTTCGACGAACTGATGGGTAGCGGAAAATGAACCAGTTGAACCAGGAATGGCAGCCGAGCATGCTCGGCATGATCCCGATGGTCATCGAGACCAGCGGCCGCGGCGAACGCGCCTACGATATCTACTCGCGCCTGCTCAAGGAGCGTGTGGTGTTTCTGGTCGGTCCGGTCAATGACGCGACCGCCAACGTGGTGGTCGCGCAGTTGCTGTTTCTCGAATCGGAAAACCCGGACAAGGACATCCATTTCTACATCAACTCGCCGGGCGGTTCGGTCACGGCGGGGATGGCGATTTACGATACGATGCAGTTCATCAAGTCCGAAGTGTCGACGCTGTGCATCGGCCAGGCGGCCTCCATGGGCGCCTTCCTGCTGGCGGCGGGCGCGAAGGGCAAGCGCTACTGCCTGCCCAACTCCCGGGTCATGATTCACCAGCCGTCGGCCGGTTTCCAGGGCCAGGCCTCGGATATCGAGATCCATGCCAAGGAAATCCTCTATCTCAAGCAGAGGTTGAACGAAATGATGGCCATGCATACCGGCCAGCCGATCGAACGCATCGAGCGCGACACCGATCGGGACAACTTTCTCTCGGCGGCTGAGGCGGCCGAGTTCGGCATCATCGACAAAGTTCTGACCGGGCGCGACGAAGTCGCCAAGTCAAAGTAAGGAGTAGCGGAAATGGCGGAAAAGAAGTCGGGCCCTGAAAAGCTGCTCTACTGCTCCTTCTGCGGCAAGAGTCAGCACGAGGTAAAGAAGCTGATCGCCGGTCCTTCCGTCTTCATCTGCGACGAGTGCATCGATCTGTGCAACGATATCGTCCGCGACGAAGTGGCCGGCGAACAGGGCGCCAAGGAAGGCAAGTCGGACCTGCCGACGCCCAAGGAAATCTGCGCCATCCTCGATCAGTACGTGATCGGCCAGGAATCCGCCAAGCGTATCCTCTCGGTGGCGGTGTACAACCACTACAAGCGCCTGAAGCATATCGCCAAGAACGAAAAGAAGGACGAGGTCGAACTTTCCAAGAGCAACATTCTCCTGATCGGCCCGACCGGCTCGGGCAAGACCCTGCTCGCCCAGACCCTGGCGCGGCTGCTCAACGTGCCCTTCGTCATGGCCGATGCCACGACGCTGACCGAAGCCGGCTATGTCGGCGAGGATGTCGAGAACATCATCCAGAAGCTCCTGCAGAAGTGCGATTACGAGATCGAGAAGGCGCAACAGGGCATCGTCTACATCGACGAGATCGACAAGATCTCGCGCAAGTCGGACAACCCGTCGATCACCCGCGACGTCTCGGGCGAGGGCGTGCAACAGGCGCTGCTCAAACTCATCGAGGGGACCGTCGCCGCCGTGCCGCCGCAGGGCGGACGCAAGCATCCGAACCAGGACTTCGTCCAGATCGACACCACCAACATCCTGTTCGTCTGCGGCGGCGCCTTTGACGGCCTGGACAAGGTGATCTTAAGCCGCTCCGACAAGAGCGGCATCGGCTTCGGCGCCGAAGTGAAGAGCCGCGACACCAAGAACATCAGCGAGACGCTGAAACAGGTCGAGCCGGAGGATCTGATCAAGTTCGGTCTGATTCCCGAGTTCGTCGGCCGCCTGCCGGTGGTGGCGACTCTGACCGAACTGGACGAGAAGGCGCTGATCGAGATCCTGATCGCGCCCAAGAATGCCCTGATCAAGCAGTATCAGAAACTTTTCCTGATGGAAGGCGTCGAACTGGAAGTCCGGCCGACCGCTCTTCAGGCGATTGCGAAAAAGGCCTTGAAGCGCAAGGCCGGTGCGCGCGGCTTGCGCTCGATCCTGGAAAATGTTCTGCTCGACATCATGTACGAGTTGCCGACCATGGAGAATGTCAGCAAAGTGGTCATCGACGAAGGCATGGTCGACAATGCCACACCGCCGATCCTGATTTACGCCGATCAGCCCAAGGTCGCCGGTTCTCACTGAGCCGAACTGCTCACGCCGGCTCGCGCGCTGGTCACTCGCTGTTGCCCGCAGTTACCTGCGGTTACCATTGGCCCCGCTGGGGCGGGATTCTTGAATCCCGGCAATCCGTCCCAATATGGGTTGCGTCACACTTAATTTAGGATATCGCCATGTCGAGCGAACTGGATCTCCCCGTAGAAATGCTAGAACTCCCTCTGCTGCCGCTGCGGGATGTCGTTGTCTTCCCGCATATGGTAATTCCGCTGTTCGTCGGGCGGCCCAAGTCGATCAAGGCGCTCGAGACGGCGATGGAAACCGACAAGAGCATCCTCCTGGTGGCGCAGAAATCCGCCGCCAAGGACGAGCCCGATGTCGAGGATATGTACCGCATCGGCTGCATCGCCAACATCCTGCAGATGCTCAAGCTGCCCGACGGCACGGTCAAGGTGCTGGTCGAAGGTGTGCAGCGCGCCAGCGTCGAGCAGATCCTCGACCGCGGCACCCTGTTCGTCGCGGAAGTGACGCCGGTACCGGCGGACATCGGCGCGGATAACGAAGTCGAGGCGATGCGCCGCGCCATCCTTGCCCAGTTCGACCAGTTCGTGAAACTCAACAAGAAGATCCCGCCGGAAATCCTCACCTCCCTGGCGGGCATCGAGGAGGCCGGCCGGCTGGCCGACACCATTGCCGCGCACCTGCCGCTCAAACTCGAGCAGAAGCAGGAAGTGCTGGAAATGTTCGATGTCGCGGCGAGGATGGAGAAACTGCTCTCGCAACTCGAATCCGAACTCGACATCCTCCAGGTCGAGAAGCGCATCCGCGGCCGCGTCAAGCGCCAGATGGAGAAGAGTCAGCGCGAGTATTACCTGAATGAGCAGGTCAAGGCCATCCAGAAGGAACTCGGCGAGGGCGAAGAAGGCGCAGAACTCGACGAGATGGAGAAGAAGCTCAAGGATGCCGGCATGCCCAAGGAAGCCTTCAGCAAGGCGCAGGCCGAGATGAAGAAACTCAAGCTGATGTCGCCGATGTCGGCCGAGGCAGCAGTGGTGCGCAACTACATCGAGACCCTGGTCGGGCTGCCCTGGAAGAAGAAGAGCCGGATCAGCAAGGACCTCGGCCTGGCCGAGAAGGTCCTCGACAAGGATCACTACGGGCTGGAGAAGGTCAAGGAGCGCATCGTCGAATATCTCGCCGTGCAACAGCGCGTGGATAAGTTGAAGGCGCCGATCCTCTGTCTGGTCGGTCCTCCGGGCGTCGGCAAAACCTCGCTCGGTCAGTCGATCGCCCGGGCCACTAATCGCAAGTTCGTGCGCATGTCCCTGGGCGGCGTACGTGACGAGGCGGAGATCCGCGGTCACCGGCGCACCTATATCGGCTCGATGCCGGGCAAGATCCTGCAGAACATGACCAAGGTCGGCGTCAGGAATCCGCTGTTCCTGCTCGACGAAGTGGACAAGATGGGCGCCGATTTCCGCGGCGATCCTTCCTCGGCCTTGCTCGAAGTGCTCGATCCGGAACAGAACTCGACTTTCACGGACCATTATGTCGAGGTCGAATATGACCTCTCCGACGTCATGTTCGTGGCTACCGCCAACACGCTGAACATCCCCGCAGCCTTGCTCGACCGGATGGAAGTGATCCGCCTGTCCGGATACACCGAGGACGAGAAGGTCAATATCGCCCTGCGCTACCTGTTGCCCAAACAGTTGAAGGCCAACGGCCTGAAGAAGGACGAGGTGTCGGTGACCGACGATGCGCTGCACGACATCATCCGCTATTACACGCGGGAAGCCGGCGTCCGCTCATTGGAGCGCGATATCTCGAAGATCTTCCGCAAGGTGGTGAAATCCCTGGTGCTGAAGAAGCGCGCCAGCAAGGTCATCGTCAATGCCAAGAACCTCGACAAGTACCTAGGCGTGCGCCGCTACTCCTTCGGCATCGCCGAGAAGTCGAACCAGATCGGCCAGGTCACGGGTCTGGCCTGGACCGAAGTCGGCGGCGAGTTGCTGACCATCGAAGCCGTGGCGGTGCCGGGCAAGGGCAAGACCATGACCACCGGCAAGCTCGGCGAAGTGATGCAGGAGTCGATCCAGGCGGCGCTGACGGTCGTCAGGAAACGCAGCAAGCAATTCGGCATCGTCGACGACTTCTACCAGAAGAACGATCTGCACATCCACCTGCCTGAAGGCGCGACGCCCAAGGACGGCCCGTCCGCCGGCATCGCCATCGCGACGGCACTGGTCTCGGTGCTCTCCGGGATCCCGGTTCGGGCGGACGTCGCCATGACCGGCGAAATCACCTTGCGCGGCGAAGTGCTGCCGATCGGCGGCCTCAAGGAGAAGCTGCTCGCGGCGGTGCGCGGCGGCATCCGCGCGGCCTTGATTCCGGAGGAGAACGTCAAGGATCTCGCGGAGATTCCCGACATCATCAAGAATCGCATCGAGATCATACCGGTCAAGTGGATAGACAAAGTTCTCGAACTTGCGCTGGAACGGGTGCCGGAGCCGCTTGCCGACGCACCTGCCGCCGTGGAAGCCCCTGCGGTAGCCGTGCCGGCGGAAATTCCCGTCGCTAGCGGCGTGATCACGCACTGAGTTTGAATGTGGCTTTTCCCCTGCGCACACGCCGTGATTTCCGGCGTGTGCGTTTTCCTGAAGTCGCTTCTGCGATCCTGTCGAAAACCGCTTGACACAAGGTTTTCCGTCTTGCTATAAATCGCGGGCAGGTCATCTGGCCGGGCTCGCCATCCAGGCAAGGCAGCGCCAACAAGAGAAGAATCGACACCTTTACTCCAGGAGGAAACTACATGAACAAATCGGAACTGATCGATCAAATCGCCAAGACGGCGGACATCTCGAAAGCGGCCGCGGGCCGGGCGCTTGACGCCACCATTGGTGCCGTCAAGACTGCGCTGAAAAAGGGCCAGGGGGTGACGCTGGTCGGCTTCGGCAGCTTCTATGTCGGCAAGCGCGCCGCGCGCACCGGCCGCAATCCGCGCACCGGCGCGGCGATCAAGATCAAGGCCGCGAAGACGCCGAAATTCCGCGCCGGCAAGGCGCTGAAAGACGCGGTCAATTAATTTTCGCCGGCCGGGATGCTTCGGTCGGCGAAATGCGGGTGCTTAGCTCAGATGGTAGAGCGTCGCCTTTACACGGCGAATGTCGGCGGTTCGATCCCGTCAGCACCCACCAAGTAACGTTCCAAAGTAGTCCAGAGAAGGCCAGTAAGCCCAGTAAATACAAGGCTTATGGCCTTTTTAACGTCCAATGCAGGCCGAAATGATCCATTGACATCCTGCCATAACTGCCCGTAACATTGCCCGCAACTGACTGGCACCCATTGGAGTTACGGGCATGGCGCTTACCGCTACGGCAATCAAGAATTTCAAACCGAAGGACAAGCCAGTCCGCCTGGCAGACGAACGCGGTTTGTATCTGCTGCTCAATCCAAACGGGTCGCGCTGGTGGCGGTTCGATTACCGCTTCGACGGCAAGCATAAAACGCTTTCATTCGGCGTCTATCCTGACGTGCCGCTCAAATTGGCAAGAGAACGGCGAGACGAAGCCCGGAACCTTGTTGCATTAGGCTCCGATCCTGGGGCACAGCGAAAAGCCGAAAAGCAAGCCAAGGCGGAGTCCGGCAGCAACACCTTTGAAGCATTGGGCCGCGAATGGATAGCAACCCGTGGCAAGGAGTGGACGGAGAGCTACACCAGCAAGACAGTATCAAGCCTTGAGCGCCATGCTTTCCCGGCCATCGGCGCGAAGCCCATTAGCGAAATCACAGCACCCGAACTGCTGGCTCTACTGCGGGCAATCGAAGGCCGGGGCACGGTCGATATGGCGCACCGCATTTCACAACATTGCAGCGCCATCTTTCGCTTTGCCATCAGCACGGGCAGGGCGGTAACTGATCCTGTAATTAACCTTCGCGGTGCTTTATCTTCCACGAAGAAGGAACACTACGCTGCACTGACTGACCCGTTGGCATTCGCCGAACTTCTGCGAGACGTTGAAAAATATCGGGGCGAAGCGACGACCAAGGCGGCAATGCAGATGCTTGCGCTAACCTTTCAGCGGACGAAGGAAGTGCGCTTTGCCGAGTGGTCGCAGTTCGATCTGGACGCGGCAATGTGGCGGATACCTGCCGAGATAATGAAAATGCGCGAGGCTCATATCGTTCCGCTGTCGCGTCAGGCCATCGCTGTGCTAAAGGAACTGCAACCACTGACCGGAGCGGGGCGGTTGGTATTCCAATCGTCAATAAGCCGGGAGCGTCCCATTTCTGAAAATACGGTTATCTATGCCCTGGGCCGCATGGGTTACAAGGGCCGCATGACCGGGCATGGCTTTCGTTCTGTCGCTTCGACAATGCTCAACGAGCAAGGATTCCGTGCCGACTTGATCGAGCGCCAGCTTGCCCACTCGGAAATGAACGCGGTACGGGCAGCTTACAATCGAGCGGAATACCTGCCCGAACGCAAGACGATGATGCAGCAATGGGCCGACTACCTGGACAAGTTGAAGGCAGGTGCTGACGTGATACCTCTGCGTGGTAGTGTCGCTTGATATAGTCACGCTAAGACTGATTTCCGAAAACCCACGGCCCGTGGCAGGCTGGCGCGCCCTAAGCAAGGGAGCGTGAAAGGAGAGCAATGAAGGGCTTTATTACATTTGATCCGGCAGATTATCTTCTTGATGATAAACCTCCAAAGGGAACTGTCTGGGATAGTTGGATGAAGGGAGATAGCCCAGTAATTGATGCAGAGTTTGCCTGGGTTGGTTACTTGAATCTCTACCTAGCGATATATAGTTTCGTCGAAGATGAAACAAATACTATCCTAGAGGAATATATGGAACTGCTCGATCCGGATAAGTACGATCAAGCGCAAATTCTCTTTACTGAGGAATTATCTTGTTTCACGCAAGAATTCTTGGCGTTGATAGGTAACAAACATCCTTTCCCGCCATCTAAATTTGAGCTACTTGAAGAAACCTCGCCCTTTTTGTCTGCAGATTTGGCGCGTACTAATGCGGCATATTCAATTTGGTGTTTAGATAGGGGCATCGAGGGCTTGCTGAATGGTTCAGCGGTAGATGCGGCAAGGGGATTTACCTATGCGCAGATTGCTTGCGACTTGGCGTATGAATATAAGGGAAGTGCGAGTGGTGAATCACGCGTAAATAGCGCAGCTTCGGACATGGGCCGCAAAGGAGCGCGTGCAAGACATATCGAAACACATCAATTGAAACGGGAGGCAATCGATCATTGGAAAGCCAAGATTGACCCAGCGCTACCAAACGAAAAGGCTGCTCAGTTATTGACGAAAGTTTTCCCTCTGTCGCATCGAACATTAAGTGCATATGTTGCACAGGCAAAGCGCGAAAAAATACGCTCTACCGGCAAAGTGTAACTCTTGCCGTAGGATGTACGTCCTATCGGCATAGGCGTTTCGCCAGCCTTTCGGAGCATTTAGGCTTACCTCATTCCCACTTGAACGAGGTCAAACCAGAATGCACCAGCTATCTCTGCCGCGACAACAGGCCGTGAACTGCCGCCGGAACGACCAGGAAACAGCGTCAGCGTGACTTGCCCCCCGCCGCCCTATAGAAATTTCCTTTAAAACTATACATTTTCAAAATAATACAGGTATTCCAGTATTTACTTCAAGGGATTCGAGGACGATATTTAATCGTGGAAGATGAGTAGCAACAGTCAGTTTTCTGCAGTTTGGGAAAGGGATTCTTGCCCTGTCAGCGTCCAATCGACTATTGATAACAGCGGTGTTGCTCAGCGTCTGCCTCATGCTTGGTTTTTCTCGTATGAGTTCGGCGCAAAGAGCTTCAATAAGCACCCGGTTAATCCGAACGGTGTCCTGATCTTCCATCCCGATGGTCACTTTGCGCTGATCAATATGCGCAGCGGACGACCGCCCTTTGCTTCCGGCAACCGGGGGCAAGGAACGGAGGAAGAGAATCGGACGACCGCTCGATCTGGTTCTCAAGCGCAGCAGTAGTTTGTAGCTGCGGTGACCTGCCAAGCGAGAGGTACGATGCCATTCCGGTCAAGGATTACTCGCCGTCAACCGTGGCATACGGTAAGTAGCCAGCACATGCGCGAATAAGATACCCGGTTTTGGCAATTTCCCCCACTGATTGAATAGCACTTTTCGGGGATTGAAATAACATCAGTTTGCGCGTAACTTGCCTTCGCGTCTTCTTGCGCAGCGCAACATTAATGATATTGGAATTCTGGCATGTGGCAAGTTGTCGATCGATCGCATGGGCCCCACCGTCCTCTTCTGAGGACTTCATGGAGCCCGGCTTTAGGTTCAACAGGAGCGAAGCGCAGTTGCCCGCAGTTGCCCGCAGTTGCCATTTCGCTCACTTATGGCGCCAATTCAAGGCCAATTCAAGCTAGGCCACTTTGGCGGCGCCGGCATCCCTATTGACGACAGCTGCAAGATGAGGGGCCACGAAGTAGATACGGGCGGCGAAAGGGGTTTTGTTTATTGCGGAGAAGGATCATGCATCTACAAACTGTCCTTGCGTATGTTCAAACTGATTGGCGCACAAGCGGTCACAAAGTCAAATGGTTAGAGAGGTGGCTCGGTTTGTTAGGACAGGTTTTGGGGTTTCATAAGTGGAGCCCCTGCAGGTTGCGGTTATCCACGGTGCCGCCGCCCGCTCTCTATAGCGGGAGGCGAGCGGCGCGGTGGATAACCAAGTTCGCATCACG
>CAILCO010000114.1 GCA_903832735.1 uncultured Sterolibacterium sp. | reverse complement strand
CCCAATGTCCCGATGAGCCTTGCCAATTCTCTCGTCCTCATTTTGCATCTCCTGGCTCCAGCGCCCGTGCGCTATGTAACCAGTATCCACTTCCACAGGCTCGCTAGATGAGCCAGCCACGTTATTCGCTAAATGAGCCATAAACATAAGTCCTTGACCGGCGAAATGGCGCTGATGCTGGAAGCCCTGGCTCGTTCGAAGACCAATATGCTGATTTCCGGCGGCACCGGCTCAGGCAAGACCACGCTGCTCAACATCCTCTCCGGATACATTCCGGCCTCGGAGCGCATCGTGACGATAGAGGATGCCGCCGAACTTCAGCTGCAGCAGCCCCATGTGATCAGGCTGGAAACCCGTCCGGCGAATATCGAGGGCAAGGGCGAGATCAATCCGCGCGCCCTGGTCAGGAATGCGCTGCGGATGCGCCCGGACCGGATCGTCATGGGCGAAGTTCGCGGCGGCGAATCCGTGGACATGCTGCAAGCGATGAACACCGGGCATGAGGGTTCGATGACGACGATCCACGCGAACAATCCGCGCGATGCGATTTCCCGGCTGGAGAACATGATCAGCATGTCCGGAATCAATCTGCCGCACAGTACCTGCCGCCAGCAGATCGCCTCGGCCATCACCGTCATCGTCGAGGCGAACCGTCTCTCCGACGGGCGGCGCAAGATCACCAGCATTCAGGAGATCACCGGCATGGAAGGCGATGTCCTGACCATGCAGGAAATCTTTTCTTTCCGGCAAACGGGCGTCGATGCAGAGGGCAATGTGACCGGCTACTTCAAGGCCAGCGGCGTGCGGCCGAAGTTTGCCGACAGTCTGCTGGCCCAAGGCATCCCGCTGCCCGATGCGCTGTTCGATCCTACCCATCATTACCAATGAGAGGCGAAGGTGAACTTTCTCCACGGACATTCCCCACTGTTCATCGTCATCCTCTTCGTGGCGGTCGTGCTGCTGTTCGAAGGCCTGTACCTGCTGTGGAATAGCTACCAGGGTCCGGAAGCCAGGAAGATAGTGCGGCGGCTGCGGGCATTGGCCGCGGGTGCGGAAGGCGGCACCCGGCCGGCTATGCTCAAGACCCGCCTGCTGGGTCATCTGCCGGCGCTGGAACCGGTACTGCTGTCGCTGCCGAGGGCGCACGATCTCAACCGCCTGATCCTGCAGTCCGGCCTGGACTGGAGCGTTGCCAGGCTGGTCTCGCTGTCCCTGGCGGCCGGGCTCTTCGCCTATGCGCTCCTGCAATTTCAAGGCCTCCTGCCGGCCTTCAAGTGGTCATTCGCCTGCGCTGCTGCTGCGCTGCCGTTAACCTATGTGTTCTGGCAGCGTGCCGGCCGCCTGGACAAGATCGAGCGGCAGCTTCCCGATGCGCTGGATTTGATCGGCCGCGCCCTGCGCGCCGGACATTCCTTTCCGGCCGGCTTGCAGTTGGCCGGCGAGGAGGTGGCGGATCCGATCGCCAGGGAACTGGCCATGACCCATGACGAGGTCAATTTCGGCGTGACCTTGCAACAGGCGCTGGCCAACCTGGGTGAACGCGTGCCGCTGACCGATCTGCGCTATTTTGTCATCGCGGTGCTGATCCAGCGGGAAACCGGCGGCAACCTGACCGAGATCCTGGGCAAATTGAGCAACCTGATCCGCGATCGGCTGAAGCTCCACGCGAAGATCCGGACGCTCACGGCCGAGGGCAGGATTTCCGCGTGGACCCTGGGTTTGCTGCCCTTCGCATTGGCCGCCATCATGAATTTCGGCAACCCTGAATTCATCAGCGTGCTATGGACGCTACCGGCGGGCATCGAGCTTACCCAGATCACCCTGGCCGTCATGGCTTTTGGCGCACTCTGGCTGTGGCGGCTGACCAAGGTGCACGTCTAGAGGAGGGCAAGAGATGTCGCACCTGGCCTACCTGCTGCTGTTCATCTCGGTGAGCGCGGGCGTCATGGGACTGCTCACCTGGGCGAGCACCAGTCGGGCGCAGAAGCGGATCCGGAAGATGGTCCGGCCCGAGGCGAAAGGCGACTGGGTTAAAACCGTCGTGCGGGTCATCGGCCCATTCGCCAAGCTTTCCGCTCCCGACGTGAAGTGGGAAAGCTCGCCGCTGCGGATGAAATTCATCCATGCGGGAATTCGCAACGGCAGCGCGCCGATGATCTATTTCGGCGCCAAGACCTTGCTGCCGATAGTGCTGGCCGGGGCGGGTTACCTGGGCCTGCGCCTGGCCGGCAGCGACCTCGGTCGCGACGCCCTGCTGCTCACCCTGCTGATCATGGCCACCATCGGCTGCTACCTGCCCTATCTCACTCTCAGGCAGATCACCATCAGGCGCCGGCGCGAGATATTCGAGACTTTCCCCGATGCCGCCGACTTGATGCTGGTCTGCGTCGAAGCCGGACTGGGCCTGGACTCGGCGCTCACCCGGGTGGCCGAGGAAATGCAGCTCAGGAGCGTGGCCCTGGCCCAGGAAATCCATTTGACCAACCTGGAAATCCGCGCCGGCATCGCGCGCGAACATGCCCTGCGCAACCTCGGCATGCGCACCGGGATGGAGGAAATCGGCACCTTCGCCGCGATGCTCGCGCAGGCCGACACCCACGGCGCACGGCGTTGCCCTCATCGTGGGGGTCGGGCCCGGCGTCGGTGCTGCACTGGCACGCCGGTTTGCTGCCGCAGGCATGGATGTCGCCTTGGTCAGTAGGGACGCTGACAAACTAGCGCCGCTCGTCGCTGAGTTGCATAGCTTAGGACGCCGCTCCTATGCCTATGGGTGTGACGCGACAGACGAACTGGCGACCATGAATCTTTTCAAAATGGTGGATTTCGATCTTGGTCCTCCAGACCTCGTGGTATACAACTGTGAAGCTTTCGGGCCCGGCGGTATCTTAGATACCAATCCAAGCGCATTCGAAAATTGCTGGAAAGTGAATTGCTTCGGCGCATTCTTGGTGGCGCGCGGCGCACTGCCCGCCATGCTGAAGCGCGGGAGAGGGACGATAATCTTTACCGGCCCAACCGGATCGTTACGCGGACGCGCCGGGTTCGTCAATCTGGCGGTCGGGAAGTCTGGGGCGCGCATGCTGGCGCAGAGCATGGCAAGGGAATTTGCGCCACAAGGCATCCATGTCATTCATGTCGTCATCGATGGCCCGGTGCTAACGCCTATGAACAGCGACACGCTCGATGAACGTGGACAGGACGGCCTGCTCCACCCGGATGCTATTGCTGAAACCATGTATCAGTTGCATCTGCAACACAAGACTTGCTGGACCCACGAACTCGACCTGCGCCCTTCGGTCGAGCCGTTCTGAGCGCATTGGCTTGAGACCATCGGCCGCTCTAGGCGAAGGGGAAATCCTTCAAGGACGCGAAACGTAAGATCGCAATGTGTTCCCGTGTGAAAGACAACGGGCCAGACATTTACGTCTAGCCCGTCTGTATTTTGGTGCGCCCGACACGATTCGAACGTGCGACTTCTACCTTCGGAGGGTAGCACTCTATCCATCTGAGCTACGGGCGCGCGAGGGACGACAGCATAGCGGTTTTGCCCCGTTCAGTCCATGGCGACAGTGCCGGCGGCCATTAATCGCTATAATCGCCGCCTGTTCTCGGCCCCGTTTAGGAAACGAATATGTCCCGCTTTAACGCTTCGAAACCCGGATTCAAGTTCGCTGCCGCGGCCTTCCTGGCGTGCGCCGTATCTGCCGCGCTGGCCATGGGCAGCAGCCCGAAAGTCGATGAGGAGGCTGTCGCCAGCCGCATTCAACCGGTGGCCAAGATCGAGCTGGCCGCCGCCGGCGGCGATGCAGCCAAGGGGACGAGAAGCGGTGAAGATCTGGTCAAGGCGGTCTGTGCCGCCTGCCACCAGACCGGGGCCGCCGGTGCGCCGAAGATCGGCGACAAGGCCGCCTGGGCGCCGCGCCTGGGCCAGGGCCTCGATGGCCTGGTGAAGTCCGCTACCGCGGGCAAGAATGCCATGCCGCCCAAGGGCGGCGCCGCCGATGCCAGCGAGACCGAACTGGCGCGCGCCATCGTGTTCATGGCTAACAAGTCGGGCGCCAGTTTCAAGGAGCCGGCGGCGAAGAAGTGAGCCTTCCCCCCAGCCCCCTTCACAAGCAAGGGGGCGACGGCTAGGCGCCGCTCAGCAACGCCTTGAACTGGGCCAGCTTGGCGCGGCCGGCGCTCTTGTCGGCCGGCGCGTCCGTCGGCCCGCCGGAAATCTTCAGGTCGTCGCCCATCTCGGCGATGAAGCGCGACGGCTCGCAGTTCCGCCATTCCCGGCCCTGCTTGCGGCGCACGCACCAGGACAGATGCAGGCTCTGCTCGGCGCGCGTGATGCCGACATACATCAGGCGCCGCTCCTCCTCGATGTTGCCGGCATCGACCGAACTCTTGTGCGGCAGGATGCCTTCTTCCACGCCGACCAGGAACACATGCCTGAATTCGAGACCCTTGGCCGCATGCAGGGTGGCCAGTTGTACCGCGTCGATATCCTCATCCTGCTTGTCGAGCATGGTGATCAGGGCGACGCTTTGGGTCAGTTCCAGCAGGTTCTTGTCTTCCTCGCCGCCCTTCCTGGAGAGCCAATCGACGAAGTCGCGGACGTTCGCCCACTTGCCCTCTGCTTCGGCTGGCTCGAAGGCGTCGAACAGGTAGTGCTGGTAGTCGATGGCCTTGACCAGATCCTCCAGCACCGGACCCGCCGGCTCGCGCGCGGCGCGCTCGGCCAGGCGATTGATGAACGCGCCGAATTCGCGGATGCCGGCAAGCTGCTTGGCATTGACGTGACTGTCGGCGCCGGCTTCGAAAGCCGCCGCGAACAGGCTGGCCTGGCGGCTGCCGGCGTAGCGCCCGAGCGCCTCCAGGGTGGCGGTGCCGATGCCGCGCTTGGGGCAGGTCAGTGCCCGGATGAAGGCCGGGTCGTCGTCGCCGTTGGCGATCAGGCGCAGGTAGGATGTGATGTCCTTGATCTCGGCGCGGTCGAAGTAGGACTGGCCGCCGGAGAGCAGGTAGGGAATCTTGTGGGTGCGCAACTGCTGCTCGAAGGCGCGCGCCTGATGGTTGCCGCGGTAGAGGATGGCGTAGTCCCGGTGCGCGCCGCGATGGTCGAACTTGTGCGCCATCAGCTTCATCACCACCAGTTCGGCCTCGTGCTCGCCGTCGCGGCATGCGGCGGCGGAAACCGCGTCGCCGTGACCGTGCTCCGACCAGAGGCTCTTCTCGAACAGTTTCGGGTTGTGGCCGATCAGGCTGTTGGCGGCCTTGAGGATGCGCGTGGTCGAACGATAATTCTGTTCCAGCTTGATCACCTTGAGCTGCGGATAGTCGCGCGAAAGCAGGTTCAGGTTATCGACATTGGCGCCGCGCCAGGCGTAGATCGACTGGTCGTCGTCGCCGACCGCAGTGAAGGCCGCGCGCGTTCCGGCAAGCAGCTTGAGCAGATGATTCTGGCAGTGGTTGGTGTCCTGGTATTCGTCGACCAGCAGGTAGTGCAGCCGGCCGCTCCAGCGCGCCAGCGCATCCGCTTCGGTCGCGAAGAGCAGCGCCGGCAGGCGGATCAGGTCGTCGAAATCGACCGCCTGGTAGGCGCGTATGGTCTTCTCGTATTCGCCGTAGAGCCGCGCCGCGGCCACTTCCAGAGCATCCTGCGCGGCATTCGCCGCCTGCGCGGGATCGGTCAGGGCGTTCTTCCAGTTGGAGATCCGGCTTTGCAGGGCGCGGACCTGCTTCTTGTCTGCGTTGCCGGCCAGTCCCATGATGATGGCGGCGCTATCACTGGCGTCCATCACCGAGAAGTTCTGCTTCAGGCCGCAAAGCCGCGCTTCCTGACGCAGGATGCGCGCGCCCAGGGCGTGGAAGGTGCTCGCCGTCAGCCCCTTCAGCGCCCGCCCCGGCAGAAGCTTGGCTATGCGCGCCTGCATCTCGCGCGAGGCCTTGTTGGTGAAGGTGATGGCGGCGATATGCGCGGGCGAGACGCCGCATTCCTCGACCAGATAGGCGATCTTGTGGGTGATCACCCGGGTCTTGCCCGAGCCGGCGCCGGCGAGCACCAGCAGCGGGCCGTCCAAGTACTTGACCGCTTCGCGCTGCGGCGGGTTGAGCTTGGCAAGCACCGTCAGCGTAGCGCGCCGAAGACCTTCCGCGCCAGGCTGCCTGCGGCGCCCAGCGGATCCTTGCGGATCGCCTTCTCCTCCTCGGCAATCATCAGGAACAGACCGTCGAGCGCCTTCTGCGTGACATAGTCGTCGAGATGCGCATCCTGTCCCTTGACCAGGCCGAACTTCGCGGCGCGGCCGGCGAATTCGTCATACTTTTCGGCGACCTTCACGCGGGCCATCGCCTTCTTGACGACGGGGTGAAATTTCTCCGTCAGCCCGGCGGAAGTGGTGCGCCTGAAGTACTGCGTCGCGGCATCCTCGCCGCCGGTGAGTATCCCCTTGGCATCGGACCAGGACATCTGTTTGATCGAGGCGAGAAGCAGCGCCTTGGCCTCGGGCACGGCGGCCTCGGCGGCACGGTTCATGGAGGTGATCAGTTCGTCGGCGTACTTGCCCATGCCGATGCCGCGCAGCAGGCCCTCGACCTTCTGCAGGCCCTGGGGCAGGGGGATCCGGACCTTGGGGTTGCCGAGGAAACCGTCGCTCTTGCCGAGCAGGTCGACCGCCTTGCCGGCGCCCTGACCGAGCGCCTGCTGCAGGCCGCCGCCGGCGTCCTTGTTGCTGATCTGGGCCAGCGACAGCGCCTGGGCCGAAGTCGCGGCGAAAAGGCCGAGCAATAGTAGGATTGCGCGCATTCGAGGATGCTCCGGAAAGTGGGATGAACAGCTAGGCCGGCGATCGCGGCAACAACAGGTGTCGTGGCAGCGCTATTTTCTCACATAAGTTGGCAAGCTTCGCTGGCACAAGAACCCTGGGTTGTCTTTCAGACAACTACGGGTTCTAGCAGTTCGTTTCGTCTAGCGCGGTACTGGGCCACGCTAGCCAGCTTGATAGCCCCGTAGCCGCGCAACTGTTCGGGCAAGCTGGCGATGGTCACCGCCCGTTGATGGTTTTCCGGAGTCAGCGCGGCGAGCAGGGTTTCGACGCTGGCTTGGTATTCCCGGATCAGCGCGCGCTCAATGCGCCGTTCGGCGCTGTAGCCGAACACATCCCAGGGCGTGCCGCGGAGGAACTTGAGTCGCGCCAGGAGTCGAAACAGCGGCATCAGCCAGGGACCGAAGGCGCGTTTTTTCACGACGCCGCTGGCCGGATCAGGCCGGGCGAGAAACGGCGGCGCTAGATGAAAGCGCAGACGGTAATCGCCGCTGAAGACATGTTTCAGCGAGCGGTGGAATTCCGGATCGACGAACAGGCGCGCGACTTCGTATTCGTCCTTGTAGGCGAGCAGCTTGAAATAGTTGCGCGCCACCGCTTCGGCGAGCCGGCTGTCGTTCGGCACGACGGCGGACTCGGCGGCGCGCACCCGCTCGACCAGGGCGGTATAGCGCTGCGCGTAAGAGGCGTCCTGGTAGGCGGTCAGGCTGTCGCGGCGGCGCGCCACGATTTCGTCCAGATTCCGCGACAGCTGGTGCGTAGTCAGCGCCGGCTCTGCGGCGCGGGCGATGTTCTCCGTCCCCTCGGGGTCGAAGGCGGCGCGGCGTCCCCAGGCGAAGGCCAGGCGGTTTTCCTCGACGGCGACGCCGTTCAGCGCGATCGCCTGGAGCAGCGCTTCCCGGGAAACCGGCACCTGGCCTAGCTGCCAGGCATAGCCCAGGAGGACCATGTTGCTCATCAGCGAGTTGCCGATGAGCAGGGTCGCCAGCCGCGTGGCGTCGATGCACCGGGCGGCATCCGCACCGACTGCCTGGCGCAACTGATCCTGGAGCGCGGCCAGCGGAAAAGGCTGATCGGGGTCATGGAGGAATTCCCCGGTGATCATCCGGCCGGTGTTCGCGATCATCCGGCTGAAACCGCTTTGCGTCTTGGCCAGGGCTTCGTCGCCGGCACCGACCAGGATGTCGCAGGCGAGCACGGCATTGGCTTCGCCGGTGGCAATCCGCGCGGCGTGCAGCAGCTCCTGGCGTTGCGCCAGACGGACATGGCAGCTCACCGCGCCGCCCTTCTGCGCCAGCCCGGTCATGTCCAGCACCGTGACGCCCTTGCCCTCGATATGGGCGGCCATGGCGATCAGCGCGCCGATGGTGACCACGCCGGTGCCGCCGACGCCGGCGATCAGGATGCCGTAGGGCTGGGAGAGATCGTTGAGTGTTGCTTCGGGCGGCTCGGCGGGCTCGGACAGGTCGTGCGCCACGGGGTTGCCGCGGCGCAGTTCGCCGCCTTCGACGGTGACCAGGCAGGGGCAGCAGCCGGCGAGGCAGGAATAGTCCTTGTTGCACGAGGACTGGTCGATCGCGCGCTTCACGCCGTACTCGGTTGCCACCGGCACGAGCGACAGGCAATTCGATTGCGTGCCGCAATCGCCGCAGCCTTCGCAGGCCAGTTCGTTGATGAAGACCCGGCGGGGCTGATCGGGGTAGGTGCCGCGCTTGCGCCGACGGCGCTTCTCGGCGGCGCAGGTCTGATCAAAAATCAACGCGGTGACGCCGGCCGTCTCGCGCAATTCGCGCTGCACCCGGTCCAGATCATCGCGCGGGAAGATCTCGGTGCCCGGCGCGAAGTCGGCGTCGGCCGGGTATTTCTGCGTATCGTCGGCGAGCACGACGATGCGCTTCACCCCTTCGGCCGCCAGCTGCCGGCTGATCTGCGGCACGCTGAGCGGCCCGTCGAGCGGTTGCCCGCCGGTCATCGCCACCGCGTCGTTGTAGAGGATCTTGTAGGTGATGTTGATCCCGCCGGGGGATATCCCGGCGCCGGGCCGCCCCAAGCCGGGATCGTCGTTCGTCTGCGAACGTAGTGAGCCGCCGTCACCCCCTTTCTTGGGAAGGGGGCTGGGGGGCAGGTGCAACTGATCGGCGGCAACCGCGGCACGGATCGCCAGCAGGCCCGAATGATAGTAGGTGCCGTCGCCCAGGTTGGCGAAGATATGCTTCGTGCCGGAGTGCTCGGCCAGGCCCAGCCAGGCCGCGCCCTCGCCGCCCATCTGGCAGATGGTCAGGGTGTCGCGCTTCATGGTCACGGCGAGCAGATGGCAGCCGACGCCGGCCAGGGCCAGGGAGCCCGAAGGGACCTTGGTCGACTGGTTGTGCGGACAACCGGAGCAGAAGTAGGGCGAGCGCGCGACCGTCAGATGCGGCTTGGCCTGCGCCTGCTCCTTGGCTTCGAGGAAGGCCAGGCGGCTACGGATTTTCTCCGAGGTGTGAAAGCGCGCGACCCGTCCGGCGATGGCGCGGGCGACGATCGCCGGCGTCAGTTCCGCCGTCGGCGGCAACAACCAAGTGCCGTGCGCGGCGGACCATTCGCCGGTCTCGTCGAACTTGCCGACGACGCGCGGCCGGACATCCTCGCGCCAGTTGTAGAGTTGTTCCTTGAGCTGGTATTCGATGATCTGGCGCTTCTCCTCGACCACCAGGATTTCTTCCAGGCCCTCGGCAAAATGGCGCACGCCGTCGGCCTCCAGCGGCCAGGGCATGCCGACCTTGTACAGGCGCAGGCCGATCTCGCCGGCCTGGCGTTCGTCGATGCCCAGATCGTCGAGCGCCTGGCGCACATCGAGATAAGCCTTGCCGCAGGCGATGATGCCCAGCCGTGCTGGCCGGGCGGGATAGTCCGCGCCCAGGACCAGATGGTTGAGCCGGTTCTCCCGGGCATAAGCCAGCGCCGCATAGACCTTGAACTCCTGCATGCGCAGTTCCTGCGCCAGCGGCGGATCGGGCCAGCGGATATGAACGCCGTCGCGCGGCAGGACGAAGTCCTGCGGCAGGCGGATGCGCACGCGCTGCGGGTCGGTCTCCACCGTGGCCGAACTCTCCGCCGAGTCGGCGGTGACCTTCATCGCCACCCAACAGCCGGAATAGCGCGACATGGCCCAGCCGTGCACGCCCAGGTCGAGAACGTCCTGGAGGTCGGCCGGCGCCAGCACCGGCATGCCGCAAGCGGAAAAAACATGCTCGCTCTGATGCGCGACGGCGGAAGACCGGGCGCTGTGGTCGTCGCCGGCGATCACCAGCACGCCGCCATGCTTGGCGGTGCCGGCGTAGTTGGCGTGCTTGAAGACGTCGCCGCAGCGGTCGACCCCGGGCCCCTTGCCGTACCACATGGAGAATATGCCGTCGCGCTTTGCGCCGGGAAACAGGTGGAGCTGCTGCGTGCCCCAGATGGCGGTCGCCGCCAGTTCCTCATTGACCCCGGGATGGAAGCTGATGTCCTCGCGGCGCAGGAAAGGCCCGGCCTGATGCAGGGCGGTGTCCAGTCCGCCCAGGGGCGAGCCGCGGTAACCCGAGACATAGCCGGCGCTGTTGATGCCGGCGGCGCTATCGCGCCGGTGCTGCAGCATGGGCAGCAGGGTCAGGGCCTGGACGCCGCTCAGGAAGACGCGGCCGCCCTGCCGCCGGTACTTGTCGTCGAGGGAGATGTCGGCCAGGGTCATGATCTGCGGCAAGGTCGCTTCAGGCCGAGACCTTTACCGCGCTCAATCCTTGACCAGCGCGAACCTGCCGTCCTTGATCGTCAGCAGCACCCGGCCGCGCTGATCGAAGCCCGAGTGGTCATGCGCGCTCATGGTGATGACGCCCTGCGACGAGACCAGGTCGTGGGTCTTCTCCAGCGCATCGCGCAGGGCGGCGCGGAACTCCGCCGTGCCCGGCTTGCCCTTCTTCGCCGCCTCGGGAATGGCGTGCGCCAGGAGCAGGCCCGCATCATAGGTGCCGGCGCCGAAAATCGGCGGGCGGGTGCCGAACTGGCGCTCGTAGTTGGTGACGAATTCCAGCGCCACTTTTTTCGTCGCGACGCTGTCGGCGATGTCGTCCAACACCAGCAACAGGGGGCCTACGACCAGCGCGCCTTCGACCTTCTTGCCGCCGATCTTGATGAAGTCGTTCGAGGCCGAGCCGTGGGTGTGGTAGATGCTGCCCTTGTAGCCGGAATCGACGAGCTGGGCATGAGGCAGGGCGGCGTCGGCGGCGACGCCGGCGACCAGCACGGCATCGGGTTTCGCGGCGATCAGCTTCAGCGCCTGGGCGATGACGCTGGTGTCCTGGCGGCCATAGCGCTCATTGGCGACGATCTGGATGCCGGCCTTCTGCGCCATCGGTGCGAAGGTCTTGTACCAGTTCTCGCCGTAGGGATCGTTGCGCCCGATGAAGCCCAGGGTCTTGACGCCGCGCTTGACCATGGCAACGATCAGCCCGTCGCTGATGACGTCGTCGTTGGGGTGGGTCTTGAACACCCAGCGCTTCTTATCGTCCATCGGCAGGACCACGGCCGAGGTGCCCACCGGCGCCAGCATCGGCGTCTGCGCCTCGGCCATGAAGGCGAGCACGCCCATGGCATTGGGCGAGCCGCTCGGGCCGATCAGGGCGTCGATCTTGTACTCGCTGAGCAGCTTCTTGGTCAGCTGCACGCTTTGCGTCGGATCGCTGGCATCGTCGTAGGTAAGGTACTCGACGGTGTATTCGCCGACCTTCTTCGGCAGCAGCGCCACGGCGTTCTTCTGCGGGATGCCGACGAAGGCCGCCGGGCCGGTGGCCGAGGCGATGACGCCGATTTTCACCTGCGCCGATGCGCCGCTAGCGGCGGCCACGGCAGCGGTTGCCAGAGCCGCGATCACGGCGTTGCGGAAAAACTGTTGCGACTTCATGCCCATCTCCTTTGCTTGGTTTGCGTTATACGCCCAGATATCGGTGCCACAGATCCTGCCGGCCGGCGAGCGCCGATGAATCTCCCTGCCACGCTATCCGGCCGCGTTCGATGATGTAGTGGCGGTCGGCAATGTCCACCAGTTTGCGCACGTTCTTGTCGATCAGGAGCAGCGACAGCCCGGCCGCCTTCAGTGCCACCAGGCACTGCCAGATCTCCTGGCGGACCAGGGGTGCCAGTCCCTCGGTGGCCTCGTCGAGGATCAGCAGGTGGGGATTGGTCATCAGCACGCGGCCGATCGCCAGCATCTGCTGCTCACCGCCCGAGAGTTGGTTGCCCATGTGGCTCTGCCGCTCGGCCAGCTTCGGAAAGAAGTCGAACACTCTGGCCAGCGTCCAGGGATGGGCGGCGTTGCTGCGATTCGACGCCCAGGCCGTCAGGTTCTCGCGCACCGTGAGGTTGGGAAAGATCTGCCGGCCTTCCGGCACCAGTCCGATGCCGGCGCGGCCGATGCGATCGGCTGAGCAGCCTGCAATCGGCTCGCCGCGAAAGCGCACCGTGCCGGCCTGGGGCCGGAGCAGTCCGACGATGCTCTTCACCGTCGTGGTCTTGCCCATGCCGTTGCGTCCGAGCAGGGTGACCATCTCGCCCGGCGCTATGCTCAGATCGACGCCGAACAGCGCCTGGCTGGTGCCGTAGCCGGCATCGAGCGCGGCGACTTCGAGGATGGCCTTCATGCGTTCTCCTCCTCGCCCAGGTAGGCGCGCCTCACCTCGCCATTGGCGCGGATCTCGGCCGCCGTGCCGGTGGCGATGACGCGCCCGGCGAGGAGCACCGAGACGCGATCGGCGAGGCGGAACACGGCATCCATGTCGTGCTCGACCAGGAGCAGGGTGTAGCGGCCCTTCAGCCCGGCGATCAGCGCCACCATCCGCTCGGATTCCTCCGGCCCGATGCCGGCCATCGGCTCGTCGAGCAGCAACAGTTGCGGTCGCGTGGCCAGGGCCAGGGCGAGTTCCAGCTGGCGGTGCTCACCGTGGCCGAGGCTGCCGACCGGCCGCGTCGCCACGTCTTCCAGGCCGACGCTGCGCAGGATCTCCCGCGCCCGCTCGAAGAGTTCGGTCTCGTCATTCACAGCGCGCCAGAAACGGAAGCTCGAGCCGCTGACCGATTGCACGGCCAGGGCGAGATTTTCCAGCACGGTGAAGTTCGGCAGGAGCGAGGTGATCTGGAACGAGCGGGCGAAGCCGAGCGCGGCGCGGCGATGGGCGGAGAAGCCGGTGATGTTCTGGCCGGCGAAGTGGATGCTGCCGGCGTCGGGGACGAGGGCGCCGGCGAGTTGCGCGATCAGCGTGCTCTTGCCTGCGCCGTTGGGGCCGATCAGCGCGTGGCATTCGCCGCGGTGCACCGCCAGCGACACGGAATCCGTGGCCACCAGGCCGCCATAGCGTTTCCGCAGGGCGCGGGTTTCCAGCAGAATTTCGCTCATGGTTGTTTCGCGAACAGGCCGGCGATGCCGCGCGGGGCAAAGAACACCACGGCGAGCAGGATCAGGCCGAGGACGATCTGCCAGTGCGTGGTGAAGCCGGTCAGCACTTCCTCGAGAACGAGAAACGCCGCCGCGCCGGCGAGCCCGCCCCACAGGCTGCCCAGGCCGCCCAGGATGACCATGACCAGGGCGATGCCGGACTCGTTCCAGGACATCATGTTGGGACTGACGAAAGCGTTCTGGTTGGCCATCAGCGCGCCGGCCAGTCCTGCCAGCGCGCCGGCGATGATATAGGCGACGAGCTTGAAGCGGAAGGTGGCGTAGCCCAGCGACTCCATCCGTTCCTCGTTGTCCTTGATGCCGGCCAGCACCCGGCCGAAGCGGGACGCCTGCAGGCGTCCGAGCGCGGTGAGGCAGGCGGCAAAGATCGCTAGCACCACGTAATAGAACGTGGCGTCGCCGGCCATGGCTAGCCCGGGCAGGGTCAGGCGTTTGGCCAGCGACAGGCCGTCGTCGCCGCCGTAGGGCGTGAGCGAGGTGAAGATGTAGAACAGCATCTGGGCGAAGGCCAGGGTGATCATGATGAAATAGACGCCCCTAGTGCGCAGGCAGACGGCGCCGATGACCACGGCCAGCAGGGCGCTCAGGGCAACGGCGAGAGGCCAGACGAGGAGCGCGCTGGACCATCCGGGCGCCTCCACCGAGAGGATGCCGACCACGTAGGCGCCGGCGCCGAAGTAGGCGGCGTGGCCCAGGCTGACCATGCCGCCCATGCCGACCAGGAGATTCAGGCTGGAGGCGAGCAGCGCCCAGATCAGCAAGCGGCTGGCGAAGGAGACGTAAAAGTCCTGTCCGCAGAGCGCGGCGAGTTGCGGCAGGCTCAGCGCGACCGCGAGGGTCGCCAGCAGCCAGCCGTGGCGGCGCAGATGGTTCACACTCAGCCCCGGGCAGGGAAGAGTCCCTGCGGTTTCCAGAACAGCACCCCGACCATCAGCAGATAAATCGAAATCGACGCCAGCGACGGTCCCGCCACGTCGGCGACGGCGGGCGAGAGCAGGGCGCGCAGGCCGGTCGGAATGAAGGCGCGGCCGAAGGTATCGACGATGCCGATCAACAGCGCGCCGACGAAGGCGCCGCGGATCGAGCCGATGCCGCCGATCACCACGGTAACGAAGGCCAGGATCAGGATGTTCTCGCCCATGCCCACCTGCACCGCCAGGAGCGGTCCGAGCATGGCCCCGGCGAGCGCGCACAGGCCGGCGCCGACGCCGAACACGGCGGTGAACAGCCAGCGGATGTCGGTGCCCATGACCATGGCCATTTCCCGGTTCGAGGCGCCGGCGCGCACCAGCATCCCGAGACGGGTGCGGGCGACGAGGAAGTAGAGGGCGAGCGCGACGGCGAGGCCGACCGCGATGATGAGCAGACGAAACGCCGGGTAGCGGATGCCCGCGAAGAGTTGCACCGATCCGGACAGCGCTGCGGGCACGTTGAGGACCAGCGGCTGCACGCCCCAGAGCGCCCGCGTCGTCTCATTGGCGATCATGATCAGCGCGAAGGTGGCGAGCACCTGGGACAGGTGATCGCGCCGGTACAGGCCGCGCAGCACGGCGATCTCGAGCGCCATGCCGATCGCCGCCGTGGCCGCGACACCGAGCGCCAAGCCCAGCGCGAAGGAGCCGGTGGCCTGGGCAAGGCTGGCCACCAGGTAGGCGCCGAGCATGTAGAGCGAGCCATGAGCGAGATTGATCAGGTCCATGATGCCGAAGATCAGCGTCAACCCGGCGGCCAGCAGGAACAGCATCAGGCCGAACTGAAGTCCGTTCAGACACTGCTCGGCGAACAGCGGCCAGCTCATGGTGCACAGGCGCTCATGCTCACATCTTGCAGGCCGCCACGTAGGCGTCGGGATGGTCGGTGAAGATCGTCGCCACGGTCTTGTTCACGAAGCGGCCTTTGTCGTCCTTGACGACCTGGCGCAGATAATAGTTCTGCACCGGGAAGTGGTTCTTGTTGAACCTGAAGGCGCCGCGCGTCGACTTGAAGTTCGCCGCCTCCAGCGCGCGGCGCAGCGCCGCCTTGTCCTCGACCTTGCCCTTGACGTCGCGCACCGCGGCGTCGATCAGCATCGCTGCGTCATAGCCCTGGGAGGCGTATTCGTTCGGCAGGCGGCCGTATTTCTTCTCGAAGTCGGCGACGAATTTCTTGTTCGCGGCATTGTCCAGATCGAGGTTCCAGTGGGCAGCGTTGAGCGCGCCCAGGGTCGGCTCGCCGACCGCGGCCAGGGTATCCTGATCGAACGACCAGCCGGTGCCGAAGAGCGGCACGCCCATGCCGGCCTGATGCCATTGCTTGAGGAAGTTCACGCCCATGCCGCCGGGCAGGAAGAAGAACACCGCGTCGGCCTTGGCGGCGCGGATCTGGGAGATTTCCACGGCGTAATCGAGCTGCCCTAGCTTGGTATACACCTCGCCGGCGTAGGCGCCCTTGTAATAGCGCTTGAAGCCGTTGACCACGTCCTTGCCGCCGGGATAGTTGGGCGCGATGACGAAGACGTTCTTGTAGCCCTTGTCCTGCATGTTCTTGCCGCTCGCTTCCGAGTAGCTGTCGCTGACCCAGGAGACGGCGAAGAAATAGGGATTGCAGTTGGCCCCGGCAAGGTCCGACGGACCGGTGTTGGGGCTGACGTAAAAGGTCTCGGCGCCGAGGAAGGATGACTGCGCGGCCTGCAGCAGGTTCTGGAAGACGATGCCGGTGCCGAAGTCCACCTTGTCGCGCTTGACCAGCTTGTCGGCCAGTTGCTTGGCCACGTCGGGCTTCTGCTGGTCGTCCTCGATGATCACCTCGGCCGGCAGTCCGCCGAGCTTGCCGCCGGTGTGTTCGAGCGCCAGGTTGAAACCGTCGCGGATGGCCACGCCGAGCACGCCGCCCGGCCCGGACAGTGTGGTGATGAAGCCGACCTTGATCTTCTCCGCGGCCAGCGCGGAGGCCGCACAGAAACAGGCCAGGGCCAGGCAGAGCAGTTTCTTCTTCATGTTTCGTCTCCTCATTTGATGTCGTATTTGGATAGATCCACTTCCTTGAACTTCACTCGCGTAAAACGTTCCCGGTCGGCGTCGAAGGGTACCAGCGCGTCGAAGCCGATCTTGGTGACCGTCCCGCCCTTGCCGTCGGCATTCGGCGTGACGATGGGGTTCAGGATGTGGCCATCCTGGTGGGGCAGGATCACCAGGTCGCGGTCGGCGTTGAAGCGGGTGGTGATGGCCCAGTCGACGTCCACCGCGTCGTAGAGGTTGACGTCGGTGTCCACCACCACCACGCGCTGCAGCGAGCGAAATGCCTTGAAGGTCTCGGTGATCACGTCGCGGCCGATCTCCGGCCGGGTGTTCCTGACCTGGACCACGGCCTGATAGAAGCCGCAGCCGCCGGGCGGCAGGAACACCGCGCGGACCTCGGGAATCCTGCTGTGCACAGCGTGAAAAATCGCCGCCTCGGCGGTGAAGCCGACCGCGTTCCAGACCTCCTGGCGCGAGAGCACCGTATGGAAAACCGGCTTTCTGCGCCGGGTGATTTTCTTCACTTTCATCACCCAGCGCTTTGCGCGTTCACCGTAGTAGCCGGTGACTTCGGCAAAGGGCGCTTCCCATTCGCGCACGCCAGGCAGGATTTCCGCCTCGATGACGAACTGGGCGTCGGCGTAAGCCGGCACGTCCATGGTCTGCGCCCGGACCCAGTCTATCGCCTGGCCCGCGAGATGATTGGCGATGGTCGGCTTGCCCTCGCCCAGGCGCGGCAGCGAGGCGACGATCCAGGGCGCCAGTCCGACGCCGTTGCTGATCGTCACCGGCAGCGCTTCGCCGCGCTGTTCCGCGATGTCGACATACTCGCCCAGGTGCCGGCCCGGATCGATCAGGAAGCTCAAGCGGTCCTTGCCCGTCATCATCATCCGGTGGATCGAGACGTTGAGCCCGCCGCTGAGCGGATGGCGCGCGACGACCAGCGAGGAATCCAGATAGCGCCCGCCGTCCTTCAGGGCATGCAGCGGCATCGGGATCTGCGACAGATCGACGGTGTCCTCGACGACCTCGTTGGCGGGCGCCTGATCAAGTAGCTTCGAGGGCCGCGCCGATTTGTTCTTCTGCCACTTCGCCACCGCGCCGGCGATCAGGAAGGGCACCTTCTCCTTGGCCACGCCGAACAGCGAGCCGACCACTTCGCGGTTCCAGAGCAGCCCGGTGAACACCGGATGATCAAAGCCCTTGACGCGTTCGAAGAGCACCGGTTTGTCGCCTTCGAGTTTCCGTGCGATGCCGGCCAGTTCGAATTTCGGGTCCACCTCGGAGCGCACGCGCACCAGCTTGCCGGCAGCTTTGAGCGCCCGGATGCAGGCGCCCAGATCGGTGAGCGCTGTCGCTGTCATGTCTGCTCTGTCACTTTGCGATCCTCGGGTTGAAATCGGCCGCCCAGTATATCGGGTCAGGGGGTCTTGCTGAAGTCGGGCCGGCGGCCCTCGAGGAATGCCCCTATGCCTTCGCGCGCCGCAGCGGTGCAGGCGCTGGCGCCGAAGGCGCGGTAGCCGATATTCAGGGCTTCTTCGAACGTTGCGGCCGCGGCGGCGTCACGCACCGCCTGCTCGAGTATCTCCAGCACTTCCCGGCTGAGCGCTTGGCCGCCGGCATCCTCCGCGGCGATCGCGGCCAGGGGCGGCAGCGCCACGGCGCCCTGGGCGATGGCGGAGCGTTGTCCAGCGTGCTGGCCATTGAGCGCCGCTACGCGCTTGACGGCCTGGGCGATGAGGCCGGCGAAGTCGTCGGCGAGCAGGTCGACCACGCCCAACTGATGCGCCTCACCCGCACCGAGGCGCTCGGCGCGGCGCAGCATGCCGTGGAAGGTGGCGGCCGCCTTCGGCCAGCGCCGGTAGGGCACCACCATGGCACCGATGCCGGGCACGATGCCCAGGGTGATTTCCGGCAGTTGCAGCCACGCGTCGGCGAGCGCGACGATGCCGTGGCAGCGCATCGCCAGTTCCAGCCCGCCGCCCAGCGCCATGCCGTTCACCGCTGCGACCACAGGTTTCTCCATGGCGTCGAGATGCACCAGCAGGCGCGAGCAATCGCTCGCGTAGTTGGCTGCGGCTGCGGCGTCGCCGAGCATCGCCGGAAAACGGCCGATGTCGGCGCCGGCGCAGAAGGCGCGGGTGCCGTAGCCGGTGATGACGAAGCCGGACACGGCCGGGTCCGATTCGAAATGACCGATCGCCGCCAGGATCTCGTCGGTCAGTTCGTCGGAGAGGGCGTTCATCGCCTCGGGCCGGCGCAGGGTGATGATCTTGACCCGGGTTTCGCCATCGGCGGCGGGGAGATCATCGACCAGCACATGGCGCCAGAAATCCTGATAGGCGAACAGCGGTCTTTGCGCCGTGGGCATGCCCGGGCGCTCTCCGGTGTAGCGTTCGAGGATGCGCCGGGTCTCGGCGTCGCCCAGTTCGCGCATCAGTTCCAGCGGGCCCTGCTTGAAGCCCAGCGCCATCTTGCAGCCGAGATCGAGGTCGGCCGCTTCGCCGATGGCACGGTCGAGGATGTCCACCGTCTGCGAGAAGAGCACACCCTGCAGGCGGTCGCGAACCGCTGCGGCGGTCGCCGGGGCGACCTCGATGCGCTTGCCGGGCGCTACGGTAAGCCAGTTGTCCACCGAGCGGAAGATCGGCGCCGGGCGGTAGTGCTCGCCCTCCTCGTCGGCCTGCAGGTTGTTGGTCTCGGTGATGATCGGATTGCCGCGGGCAAGATTGAGGACGAAGAACGGGCCGGCATGGACGAAGTCGGCGGCCGTGCTGTCGATCTCGGCGGCGCTGGCCTGGGGCAGCAGCAGCGCCGATTCGTTGCACCAGTTGTCGAAGACCCGGTCGAGCATGAAGCAGGCCGCGTCGGCGGTGACCAGCGGCACCTTGCCGGTCTTGCAGAACAGCCAGCGCAGGTAGTCGATCACTTCGGGATCGGTCTTCTCCCAGTCGACCACTTCGACCACCGGGTTGCGCCAGGCCGGCGCGAAAAAGTGGGTGACCGTTGCGCGCGATGGCTGTTTGAGTTCGGAAAAAATCCGGCTCGCCGGCAGCGAACTGGTGTTGGAGGTGATCAGCGTATCCGTTGCCACGACATCTTCCACCTGGGCGAAGATGCGCCGCTTCAGCGCCAGGTTTTCCGTCGCCGCCTCGATCACCCAGTCGCAGTCGGCCATCTCCCCGTAGTCGGTGCTGCCGGCGATGTCATGAGTGACCGCCTTCGCCTGCGCCACGCTCATCTTGCCGCGTTTCACTGCCTTCTGGGCATAGTCGTGGCAGCGCGCAAGCGCCTTTTCGAGCGCCTCATGCGCCACGTCCACCAGGGTCAGGCGGATCTGCGGCAGGGCGCTTTTCAGGTAGTAGCCGATGTCCGGCCCTATGGTGCCGGCGCCGATGATCGCGACATGCTTGGGCAGGGGCCGGGTCGGCAGGTGGAGCAGCGGATTGATGGTTCTCATTTTCGTATCCTTGGTTCAGGTGGCGTCTGTCGCCACGATGCGGTCTTGCACCAGGCGGCCGATTTCCTCGGCGGAATATCCCGCTTCGAGAAGCACGGCGTGGGTATGCTGGGCGTACTTGGCGGGAAAGGCGAGTTGCTGCGCTGCGCCCGCGACATCGACTGCCGCCGGTTGCATGCGCACTCCTTTTCCGGCGGGAGTTCGGGTGCTGGTCAGCTTGGCGCTGATCGCCGCCATGCTCCGCACCGCCGGGATGTCCTGGATCGGCGCATGCGGGATCGTCGCCTTGCGGAAAGCTTCGGAGAGTTGCGCGGTCGTGAGCGTCGCGGTGACCGCCGCCATTTCCAGGTGCAGCGCGCGGCGCTCGCGGTAGCGGCCTTCGTTGGTCGTCCGTTCGGCGTTGCCGACGCCGGCGAAAGCCGGTATTTCCGTCAGGCGCTGCCACTGCACATCGCTGCCGATGGCCATGTAGATGAAACCGTCCCGGCTGGGATAGACGTTGGTCGGGATGAACTTGCGGTGTTCGTTGCCGCAGCGGGTGATCTCGGCGGGCGTGCAGTCGAAGTCGAGCAGCGGCAGGGTGGTGATCAGCCAGGAGGCCGCCGCCTGCAGCATCGAGACGTCGATGCGCGTTCCCAGCCCGCTCTCGGCCCGCTCGAGCAGCGCCAGCATGACGTTGGCGTAGACCTCGTCGCCCGCTTTGAGATCGATCAGCGGCACGCCGGAAAGCGTTGGCGGCCCGTCCGCCGGTCCGGTCAGTTCCATGTAGCCGGCCATCGCCTGGATCACCGGATCGTAGCCGGGCACGTCGGGATAGTCCGGCCCCATCGCCGAGATGCCGGCCCAGATCAGGTCCGGCTTGACCGCGGAAAGAGTTTCGTAGTCGATACCCAACTGCTTGTAGCGTTTGGGCACGGTGTTGCAGCAGAAGATATCGACGTCGAGTTCGGCGATCAGCCGGCGCAGTACTTCATGTCCCTGACGCTCCTTGAGGTTCACCGCGATGGCTTCCTTGCCGACATTGGGCGCGATGAAATAGGAGCGGCGGTCGTCGTCCACGACGCGGCTGCCGATATAGCGGTTCGGGTCGCCGGGCAGGCCGTCGCCCGGCGTCGATTCGATGCGGATCACCCGCCAGCCGAGTTGCGCGAAGCGCAGCGTGGCATAGGGGAGCGAAAGAGCCTGCTCCAGGGAAAGCACGGTACGACGCTTCATCCTGTCTCCACTAAGTCGTCCATTTAAGAATGATTGTACGGCGCGCCACTCAGCCGCCCGCGATCGGGGGGGATAAAATTACTTCGTCCTCGTCTTGCACGGGATAGTCGCGATCCGCGTATAGAAGATTGACCGAGACCAGCACGACATCAATATACTCAAACGCCCTTTTGAAGCGCTCGTCCTGGGTCGGAAGCCAGTCGAGCAACATGCCCACGCTGTTGACTTCTTTCGGCAGAGCGATGTGTTCCGAGTCACATCCCATGCTATCCCGAAGCCAGGCGTAGTACTGCAGTTTCATTCGCTTTCGCGCCGCCCGCCAGCCTGCCGCGTTTCGTCGATGGCACGGGCGACCGCTTCCGGCGACATCGGCGGATTGAAGATGCGAACGCCGGTAGCGTTATACAGCGCATTGGCAATGGCCGGCGCAATGACGATCGTCGGCAGTTCGGAAACGCCCTTGGCGCCATAGGGCCCTTCGGCACAATTGCTCTCGATGAAGTGCAGATCGAGCGGCGGCATCTCCGGCGCCGTGATGAGCTTGTAGTCGCGGAAACAGGGATTCGTCAGCATGCCCTTTTCGATCCGCATGTTTTCGCTCAGGGCGTAGCCCAGGCCGATGGCGATGCCGCCTTCGATCTGGCCTTCGAGACCCATGCGGTTGATGACCCGGCCGACATCCTGCGCCACGGTGACCTTGTCCACCTTGATCTCGCCGGTCAGCGTGTCGACGGTAATCTCGGCGATGTGCACGGCGTGGGAATACGCGGCGGAGTGGTCGGAGATGTGCTTCGCTCCTTCCGGCTCGCTTTTCGGCTCGTAGTAGTCGCTGACCATCACCAGTTCCGGCTCGGCCTGAAAGTGCATGCGTCGCAGCAGGCGATCGAGTTCGATCAGCGGCGTCCCGCAGTTGTCGCGCACGACGGAACCGCCCCGCAGTTCGAGAGTCCCGGCCGGTTCATCGAGCATCTTTGCGGCGGCGTTGAGGATCTGCTCCTTGGCCTTCCGTGCGGCACGGCGCGTGCCGTTGCCGGCGATGAAGGTGGTGCGCGAGGCATGCACGCCCACGTCCCACGGCGCAATGTCGGAATCGTTATTGACGATGGTCACATGTTCCAGCGGCACGCCCAGTTCTTCGGCGACGATCAGGGTGATGACCGCGTCGATGCCCTGACCGATTTCCGAGGCGCCGGTGATGACCGTGACCCGGGCGAAATCGTCCACCTTGAGTATGGTGCCGATGCCGTCCGACTTATGGATCTTGGCACCGCCGGCGTTGTGGATCGAGGAGGCGAGGCCGATGCCTTTCTTGTAGCGTCCGGGCAGGTCCCGTAGCGCTGCGTACTCCTTGCGCTTGCGGCTATAGTCGCTGGCCTTGGCGGCGGTTTCCAGGCACTCCGCCAGAACGCACTCGCGCAGGAAGGATTTCTGCGGCGTGACTTCGCCGGACTTTTGCGCGTTCTTGAGATGGAATTCGAGCGGCTCGATGTCCACCAAGTCGGCCAGCATGTCCATCTGCTGCGCCGTGGCGTAAGTGGTCTGAACGTTGCCGTAGCCGCGGAAGGAGCCGGCGTAAGGGTTGTTGGTGTAGATCGCCTGTGCCTTGAAGTCGACCACCGGCACGCGATAATGGCCCGAGGTGGTGCGCATCATGATGACCGGAATGGTTGGCCCCCATGAGGTGTAGGCGCCGTTGTCGAGCAAGACATCGGCGCTACGGAAGGTAAGCGTGCCATCGCGGGTGCAGCCTGTACGCATATGGATGATCGCCGCCTGGCGCGTCGGCGCGGCCTTGAACTCCTCCTCCCGCGAGTAAATCACCTTGACCGGCCGGCCAGTCTTTTTGGCCAGCAGCGCGGCGATCGGCTCGTAGGGGTAGACGTCGAGCTTGGAACCGAAGGCGCCGCCGACGGGCGGCTGGATGACCCTGATGTCGCCGGGACTGATGCCCAGCGCCGGAGCAAGATCCATTTTGTAGTTATACGGATACTGAGTCTGCGTCCAGATCGTCAGCTTGCCGTTGTGATCGAAGTCGGCGATCGCACAGGAAGTGCCCATGCAGCAGTGCGTCACGTGGTGCGGACGGAAGACGTTGTCGACGACATAGTCGGAGAGCGCTTCGGCCGCGGCGAGATCGCCGTGCTTGAACTCGAAGCTGAGGCTCTTGTTGCCGGGGAAGTTCTGATGCACCAGCGGCGCGCCGACCAGGGCGCCAGCTTCGGGGGTGAACACGCCGGGCAGGTCCTCGTACTCGACTTCGATGAGTAGCAGCGCACGGCGCGCGATCTCTTCCGTCTCGGCCGCGACTGCTGCGATCTCGTCGTGTTCACAGCGCACCTGGTCCTTGAGCGCGACGTTGTCGCGGACGAAGCCGAACTTGAGGCCGGCGGCGTCCTTGCCGGTCAGCACCGCATAGACGCCGGGCAGTTTTTCCGCCGCCGAGGTGTCGATGCGGATGATCCTGGCGTGGGCCCGGCCGGCGAACAGCACCTTGCCGATGAGCATTTGCGGCAAGACCATGTCGTTGATGTAGCGCGTCTTGCCGGTGGCTTTTTCGGGTGCGTCGGGCTTCCTGACGCGTTGGCCGATTAAGGTCTTCTTGACTATGGGTGCAGCGGTGAGGTTGTTTTCCATGGTTTGGCTCTCTTTAAGCGTATGCGTGCCGAGATCTGGGATGCCGCGCTTAGCAGCGACCGCAGCACTTCTTCGCCTCGACCACGGCTTCCACCGCGTCCAGCACCTTGGTATAGCCGGTGCAGCGGCAAAGATTGCCCTCGAGGCCCCGTTGCGCTTCTTCCCGCGTCAGGTTGGGGTTGTTTTCGACCAGATAGTCGGCCTGCATGATCATGCCCGGCATGCAGAAGCCGCACTGCACGGCGCCGTGGTCCACGAAGGCCTGCTGCACCGGGTGCAGGCCTTCCGGCGTGCGCAGCCCCTCGATGGTCACGAGCTCGCGCCCATCACAATCGACGGCGTACATCAGGCAACTGTTGACGGTCTTGCCGTCGATCCTGATGGTGCAGGCGCCGCATTCGCCTTCGCCGCAGGCATACTTGGTCCCGGTCATGCCGAGCTTGTCGCGCAGCATGCTCAGCGTATTCATGGTGACCGGCACCATCAGGGCCACCTCGCGGCCATTGAGCTTGAAGCGGATTTCAGTTTCCACGGACATCATTGAGCACCTCTTCAAGGAACACACGAACGAGATGGCTGCGATACCACGCACTGGCCCGCACGTCATCGATGGGTTTTGCATCCTCCGCCGTTGCGGCGACCGCCGCGGCGATGGACGCAGCGTCAAGCGGCTTGCCTTCGAGCGCCGCCTCGACATGGCGGGCGCGCAACGGCGTAGGCGCAACCGAGCCCATGGCCACTCGCACATTGCTGAGCAACCCGTCGGCGATGCGAGCGCCGAGGGCCAGCGAAACGGTGGAGATTTCAAGCGCAGGACGCGGGCCGGACTTGCGGAACTTGCCGACGAAGTCCGCTGCAGGCCGGTCGAAGACGACGGCGGTGAGCAACTCTTCCGGCAGTTTGACGGTCTTGCCGGGGCTGACGAAGAACCGTTCCAGCGGTATCAGCCGCGTCTGCACGGCACCGCCGCGCCAGCACGCGAGTTCGACCGAAGCTCCCAGTACCAGCAGGGGCGGGATCATGTCGCCGGCCGGCGAGGCGTTGCAGAGGTTTCCACCCAGCGATGCAGCGTTGCGAATCTGTTCGCTGGCAAAATGCTCGGCCGCCTCGACCAGCACGGGGGCTATTTCGGCGAGCGCGGGGTGACAACGGATTTCGCTGATGGTCGTCACGGCACCGATGCGGACCTGGTCAGTCTCGGCCGCTATGCCACCCAGTCCATCGATGCGGCGAATGTTCAGCAGTTTCGCAGTGTATTGCCGCGCGCCGGATTCGGTCTGCGGTGCGAGATCCGTACCGCCGCATAACACCGTGGCATCGCCGTTGGCCATCGCCTGCAATGCCTCGTCCAGGCGGCGCGGTGCGAGGTATTGTTCAATTTCGTTCATGTGCCTGTCCTTAGAAACGGATCGGTTCCTTGTAGCGCCCGAATATGCCTACCAGCTCATTGGTCATCTCGCCGACGCTGGCGTAGGCCTTCACCGCTTCGACCAGCGCCGGCATGACGTTGCTGCCGGCGGCGGCGTCCGCGCGCAGACGGGAGAGCGCCGCCGTGACTGCGCCATTGTCGCGTTCGGCCCGGATGCGCTTGAGGCCGGCTATCTGCACCTGCGCGTCTTCCTCGTTGTAGGCATGGAATTCGACCGGGTGTTCTTCCTCTAGTTCGTTTCGGTAGCAGTTCACGCCGACCTTGGGGAATTCGCCCGACTCGATCTTGCGCTGCATCCGGTAGGCCTGGGCCGAGACCTTGGCCTGGATGCTGCCTTCGGCCACCATCTTGACAATGCCACCCGCGGCGTCGACCTCGGCCATGATCTCTTCCATCTTCCGGCGCATTTCGTTGGTCATGGTCTCGACGTAGAAGGAACCGGCGAGCGGATCGACGGTTTCGGTCATGCCCATTTCCTCGATCAGGAGTTGCATGGTGCGCAGCGAGATGCGCGCCGAGTATTCGGTGGGGATCGTGTACGCCTCGTCGTAGGAGCACAGCGCCATGGTCTGCGTGCCGGAGAGCGCCGAGATCAGCGCGTAGTAGGCGCCGCGCACGATGTTGACCTCGGGTTGTTCGAAGGTGAGGCCGCCGCCGCCGCCGGCGGCGATCATGCGCAGCCACATCGAGCCGGGTTTTTCCGCGCCGTATTGCTCCTTCATGATCTTGGCCCACAGCCCGCGAGCGGCGCGGAACTTCGTCACCTGCTCGAAGATGTTGCCAAAGATGTTGAAGTTGTAGGACAGCCGTCCGGCGAACTCATCCACCGGCAGGCCGCGCCGGATGGCGTCGTCGGCGTAGGCCTTGGCAATGCAGAAGGCGTAGGCGATCTCCTGCGCCGGCGTCGCGCCGGATTCGCGGATGTGGTAGCCGCAGACCGAAACCGGGGTGTATTTCGGAGCCTCCTTGGCGCAGTATTCGATGGTATCGCCGACCAGCCGGATCGAGGGTTCGACCGGGAAAATCCAGGTGCCGCGGCCGATGAATTCCTTGAGGATGTCGTTCTGCGCCGTGCCGCGCAGGTCCTTGAGGTCATAGCCGCGTTTTTCGGCCATGGCGAGATACATCGCGATCAGGATCGCCGCCGCGCCGTTGATGGTCAGCGAGACCGTGATCTTCTTCAGGTCGATGCCGTCGAAGGCGATCTCGAAATCGCGCAGGGTATCGATCGACATGCCGACGCGGCCAATCTCGCCCTCGGCCAGCGGGTCGTCGGAATCGAGGCCGATCTGGGTGGGCAGATCGAACGCGACGTTCAGGCCGGTCTGGCCGTTCGCGATCAGGTACTTGAAGCGCTTGTTGGTGTCGGCCGGGTTGCCGAAGCCGGCATACTGGCGCATCGTCCAGGGCTGCTTGCGGTACATCTCGCGATGGATGCCGCGCGTGAAGGGATACTGCCCGGGTTCGCCGACCATTGCCATGCCGCCGGAGGCCGCGACATCTTCAGCGGTGTACAGCGCTTTGACCTCGATGCCGGACTCGTTGATCACGGTCTTCACGGCGGGTTTTTCAGTGCGGGCGCTCATTTCACTTCCCTCCGGATGTACTCGGTGATGGCATCGAGTTTCGTGCCGGAAGGGAAGATGCCCTTGAAGCCCAGTTCGCGCAGGGCTTGGTGATCCTGCGCCGGCAAGTTGCCGCCGATCACCCAGAGCTTGTCGGCCAGTCCGTCGGCTTCCAAGAGCGGCTTCAACTTGCGGCAGAAGGGCAGGTGCGAGCCGGCCATGGAAGACAGCGAAATGACATCGACGTCCTCTTCCAGGGCGATGCGCGCAATTTGTTCCGGGGTCTGGCGCAAGCCGGTATAGATCACCTCGAAGCCGGCGTCCATCATGGCGCGCACGACCACCTTGGCGCCCTGATCGTGACCGTCGAGGCCGGGCTTGCCGAGCAGAACCCTTATCCTTCTCTGTGAAGTGGTCATGAGGTCGTCTCCGCCGGGCCGCCCCAAGGAGGCGACATGTGTGAACATGGAGTCCCAGCGGGACGAACCGTCGTCACCCCCTTCCTTGCGAAGGGGGCTGGGGGGAAGGTGGTCATGAGCTTATCTCTTTCGCAATGATGAGTTTCAGGATTTCGCTGGTGCCGCCGCCGATCAGGGTGAAGCGGACGTCCCGCAGGTAGCGCTGCACCGGATATTCCATGGCGTAGCCGTAGGAGGCGAAGACCCGCGCGGCCTTGTCGCAGACCGTGGCGGCGGTCTCGCTGGCGAACAGCTTGGCCATCGCCGCCTCCTTGTGATAGGGCTTCCCGGCATCGCGGCGATCGGCGGCGTAATAGACCAGATGTTCGGCGGCTTCGAGTTCGGTAGCCATTTCGGCCAGCTTCATCTGGATCGCCTGATTGCGATTGATCGCCTTGCCGAATTGCTTGCGTTCGCCGGCATAGCGCACCGCCTCGGCCAGCGCGGCGCGCGCCACGCCCAGGGCCATGGCGCCGGTGATGATGCGGATCTCGCCCAGGGTCTTCCTCAGGTGGCCCTCGCCGTCGCCTTCCTCCTTCGACAGTCGATGGCTGTCGGGGACGAAGCATTCGTCGAAGGCGACTTCCGAAGTCGGCAGCGCCCAGACGCCCATCTTGTGAATTTCGCGGCCGACGGTGATCCCCTTGAACTGCTTCTCGACGAGGAAGATGGTCAGTTTCCTCTCCTCGCCGGCCTTCGCGAATACGGTGAAGAAGTCGGCCACCGGCGCCGAGGTGATCCAGGTTTTCTGGCCGTTGATAAGATAACCGCCAGCGACCTTCCTGGCCGTGGTGGCGATGGCATCGAGGTCGGAGCCGGCGTTCGGTTCGGTCATGCAGATGGCGCCGATCTTTTCGCCGCGCAGCGCCGGCTTGAACAGGCGTTCGATGATCTCCTCGTTGCCCAGGAGATGCAGGAATTTGGTGCCCATCAGCGACTGCATCGCCACCGCGCCGGCCAAGGACATCGAACCGCGGGCAATTTCCTGCAAGGCCAGACAGAATTCTGCGAGCGTCGTTCCGCTGCCGCCGACTTCTTCGGGATAGCGCATGCCGAACAAGCCGAGGTCCGCCAGTTCCTGGAACAGGGCGCGCGGATAGGCACGGGCCTCGTCGAGCGCGGCCGCCTGCGGCGCGATGCGCTCGTCGCAGAAGCGCGCGAAGGTGTCGCGGATGGACTGCTGTTCGCCGGAGAGTTCGAAGTTCATCGTTTCAGGTCGCCTCGTAGCCGTAGTCGCGTTTTGCCGCTGCCAGGGTGATCACGCCGTTGCGGATCTCCTCGGCGAGCAGCTTGCGGTTGCGTTTCTTCGGATCGCCATAACCGCCGCCGCCGCTGGCGACCTGGTGGTAGGTGGTGCCCGCAGGTACGCCGGTGATCAGGTCCTTGTTCTTCGGGACCACCGTCTGCCCGTCCGGGTAGTGCAGGCGGATGAAGTTGAGGCCGGCATCAAGGCCGCCGAACAGGCCGAAGGCGGGCTCGAAATCGCCGTCGCCGAAGGTCACCAGTTGCGTGTCCTCGGAGCCGATGCGGAAAATTGTTTCGACGCCGAGGCCGCCGCGCCATTCGCCGGCGCCGGCCGAATCGGCGAGCAGTTCGTGCTTGATCAGGGTGTGCGGCGTCTGCTGCTCGAACATTTCATAGTCCTGGTCGAGGACGCCGCCCGACGCGTCGATCATGCCGATATGGTCATAGCCATCGGTGCCCTGCATCGCGCCGGAGCCGCCCTTCAGGCCCATGAAGCCGATGTCCACGTATTTCTCGCCGTTCTTCGGGTCGATGCCGGTGGTCAGGGAGGCCAGCAGGTTGTTCCAGCCGGCGGTCACACGGTCGGGCATCACGGCGCTGAGCGCGCGCTGGATGGCGTCGGCATTGGGCGGGCAGAGATGGTTGCCGAAGGTGGTGGCCTTGGGGTAGGCCGCGTTCAAAATCGTGCCTACCGGGATGACGATCTCGATCGGCTGCACCATGCCCTCGTTGTGCGGGATGTCCGGGTTGACCATCTGCAGCAGGGTCAGGATGGTGGCCGAGGCGCTCGACGTGAAAGTGCCGTTCACGAACCCGTTGGTCTGCGCGTCGGTCCGCGAATAGTCGAACTTGATGTGGCGGTCCTGCACCTCGATGTCCACGCGTATGGTGTATTTCGAGCCGACGTAGCGGCCGTCGTAATACACGTAGCCTTCGCCGGAGTAATTGCCGTTGGGAATCTTGCTGATCTCGGCTTCCATCATCTTGCGCGTGGCGTCGAACAGCGCCAGCTTGTGCGCCTCGTAGCTGTCCACGCCGTATTTCTTCAGCAGTTCCAGCAGGCGGCGCTCGCCGACGGTGCAGGCGCCCATCTCGGCCTTCATGTCGTGCTGCACGATGTCCAAGCGCACATTGGCGAAGATCAGGTTCCATACATCCTTACGCAGCTTGCCGCGCTCGACCACCTTGACCGGCGGGATGCGCAGGGCTTCCTGCCAGACCTCGACGGCGTTCGGGTTGTAGCCGCCGGCGACGTTGCCGCCGATGTCCGCCTGGTGGCCCTTGACCGCCGTCCAGGCGACCAGCTTGTCTTCGAAGAACACCGGCTTGAAGGCGGCGACATCGTTGTTCTGGTTGCCCAGGCTGAACACGTCATTGTGGAAGATCACGTCGCCGGGATAGATCTCGTCGCCGAAGTATTCCTTGATGTACTTGCATACCGGCGCCAGCGAGAAGGCCAGGATGGGCAGGTTCTCGGTCTGCTCGAGCATGTTGCCGTCGCCGTCGTAGAGACCGGTGACGTAGTCCTTGGCTTCGCACAGGATGGGGGAGCGCGTGGTCTGCTCCATGGAAATGCTCATCTCGTCGGTAATCGACTTGAAGGTCCGGGCATAGACGGAGAGCAGGATGGGATCGATCTTCATGGTACTCATGCTGAAATCTCCTCTTCCTGCTGCAGGCAAGCCTTGGCCAGGTCTTCGCGGCCCTTCTGGTAGATGACGAAGGAGCCCAGTTCGTCGACCGCGCAGTCGTAGGCCGCGCTGACGAAGATCGCCGTGGTGACCTGCTCGATCATGGCCGGGCCTGCGACGCGGTTGCCGTGGCGCATCCTGTGGCCGTCATAGACCGGCGTTTCCCGGAAGCTCTTGGTTTCGGGGATGTACATGCTGCGCCTGCTCTTCAGCGCATGAGCGGCATCGACGCCGGCCCAGGCTTCCCGCCGGGCGGCGGGCTTGTCGGTGATGCCGATGGCCTGAACGCGCACGTTGATGATCTCCACCGGCGTATTCTCGGCTTCCAGCGAGTAGCCGTAGAGCCGGTTGTGCTCGGCGTTGAAGGCGCGGACGATGGCGACGGAGTCGCGGCTGTCTATCAGTTCGCGCGGCACCGTGAAGGAAACCTCGTGATACTGCTTGATGTAGCGGCAGTCGAACTTGACCTCGTAGCGGCGGCGCTCCTCGGCGATGCGCTCCTCCACCAGTTGTCGCGTGCCTTCGGCCGCCATCTCGTCGATCATGGCGCTGAGCCGGGGCCAGTCGATGGCGTTTACGCGCGAGACGAAGGTGCGCACGAAGTCGTGCTTGAGTTCGCTCATTAGCATGCCGAAGGCGCACAACACCGAGGATAGGCGCGGCACGATCTGCAACGGAATTTCCAGCTCGCTGCAAATCAGGCAGGAATGGATGGGGCCGGCGCCGCCGGCAGGGATGAAGGGGAATTCGCGCGGATCGAAGCCGCGCTTGATGGTGACTTCGCGCACGCCCTGGGCCATGTTGTTGCAGGCCACCCGATACATGCCGGCGGCGGCTTCCTCGACGGATAGGCCCATCGGTTTGGCGATGTGTTCCAGGATGGCGGCGCGCGCGGCCGCCGCGTCGAGTTTCATCCGGCCGCCGGCGAAGAAGCCGGGGTCGAGATAACCGAGCACGACGTTGGCATCGGTGGTGGCCGGGAGTCTGCCCCCCTTGCTGTAGCAGGCCGGGCCGGGATCGGCGCCGGCGCTTTGCGGTCCCATGCGCAGCATGCCGCCTTCATCGAGCCAGCCGATCGAGCCGCCGCCGGCGCCGATGGTGTGGATGTCGAGCATGGGCAAAGCGATCTTGTGGCGGGCGATTTCGCCGTCGTTCTTGATCATCGGCGTGTCCACCGCGACCGAGGCTTCGAAGCTGGTGCCGCCCATGTCGGTGGTGATGCACTGACGCTGTCCATGAGCACGCACGTAGAACAGGCCGGCGCCCGGCCCTCCGGCGGGTCCGGAGAGCAGCGTCAGCGCGGCCTTCTCGCGCGCCAATTGCGGCGAGATGACGCCGCCGTTGGATTGCATGATCAGCAGCAGGTTCCTGAAGCCGATGCCCTTGAGGCGGTCGACGAGCTGGTCGAGATAGTGGTTGAGTTTGGGTCCGACGTAGGAATTCAGCGCCGTAGTGCTGACCCGCTCGTAGAAGCGGATCGAGGGCAGCAGATCGGTGGATACCGAGAGATACGCGTCCGGCATTTCCTTGTGCACCAGTTCCGCCGCCGCCTGTTCGTGGGCCGCGTTGGCGAACGAGTTCATGAAGCAGATAGCAACAGCCTCTACGCCTTCCTGTTTGAACAGGGCTATGGCTTGCCTGATCTGCGCCAGGTCGAGCGGGGCGGTCTCGCGGCCGTCGCGATCGAGCCGGCCGCCGATGCCGGCGCGCAGGTAGCGCGGCACCAGCGGTTTGACGTTGGTGTAGCGGTTGTTGTACTGCTCCTCGCGGATGCCGCGACGCATTTCCAGTGCGTCACGCACCCCTTCGGTGGTGAGCAGGCCGCAGCGCGCGCCGGTGCTGGTGAGGGTGGCGTTGGTGGTCACCGTGGTGCCGTGCACGATGGTGTCGATGGTCGCTGCGAAAGCTGCCACGCTCATCGGCGGGTTCATGCCCGCAGCAATCTCGGCGAGGCCATTGACCACGGCGATTGACGGGTCGGCGGGCGTCGATAGGGTCTTGAAGATCGCCGGTTCGGCGTCGTCGCGGGTGACCACGAAGTCGGTGAAAGTGCCGCCTACGTCGATTCCGATCTTAAGCGCCATGGCATGTGCTCCGGGTTTGCATGTTTGTCCTTGCTGCTAGTTTGCGTTCGCGATCAGCTTGCGCACGTCTTCCTTGCGGATCTTGCCCAGCGCCGTTTTCGGCAAGGCGTCGACGAGCACGACTTCCTTGGGATGCTTGAAGCGGGCGACGCGGCCGTCGAGCAGTTTCAGTATCTGTTCGCCGGTCAGTTTGCTGCCGGATTTGCGTACCACCACGGCGACCACGATTTCGCCCCAGCGTTCGTCCGGGCGGCCGATGACCGATGCCTCGGCGACGTCGGGAGACTCGATCAGAAGGTTCTCGATTTCCGCCGGGTAGATATTTTCGCCGCCGGAAATGATCATCTCCTTGCTGCGGCCATCGACGGTGAGATAGGCTTCCTCGTCCAGGTGGCCCATGTCGCCGCTGTGGTACCAGCCGTCGATCAGCGCCGCCGCGGTGAGCTGCGGTGCGTTCCAGTAGCCGCTCATGACATTGCCGCCCTTGATCAGGATCTCCCCGGTGGCGCCCGGCGCCACGTCCATGCCTGCCTCATCGACGAGGCGCAATTGGCAGCGGGCCGCGACGCGCCCGGTCGAACCGGCCTTGCGCAGCGCGTCTGCGGATTTGAGGTACACGGCGATCGGGCAGGTTTCCGTCGAGCCATAGACCTGGATCAGGGGAACCCCCTTGGCATGCACGGCATGGATGACATGCATGGGCACGATGGAGGAGCCGGTGGTGATCATGCGCAGCCGGGAAAAGTCGGCGCCGGCCCAGCGGCGATGCGCCATCATCATGTCGAGTTGCGCCGGGACCAGCACGGTCAGCGTGATGCCTCCCTGCTCGATGGCGTCGAACGTGGCGTCGGCATCGAACCTCGGGTGCAGCGCCACGGTGCAACCGGCCCGCAGCGCCGGGGTGGTCTGGTTGTTCAGCCCGCCGACGTGGAACAGGGGCAAAGTGGTGAGGATGACGTCGTTCGCGGTCAGCGCATGCATGTCGTCGCTGTTGTCGGCATTGCATTCCAGCGCGCCCTGGCTCAGTACCACGCCCTTGGGCTTGCCGGTCGAGCCGGAGGTATAGCAGATCAGCAGCGGCGTCTCTTCGCCGACCTCGGGGTCGCATGGTGCTGGGCCCGTGGCGCGCGCACAGAAGGCGTCCCAGCCGATCCAGCCCTCCGCTGCGCCTTCGGTGGCGACCAGCGTGATGCCCGACAAGGCATCGGCGATGCTGCTGGTCTGGCTGAGGAAAGCGGGTTCGACGATCAGCACCTTGGGCGGACAGTCCAGCAGCATCTGCCGGTGCTCAGGGGCGGCCAGGCGCCAGTTGAGCGGCATGAAGAGCGCGCCCAGTTTGGCGCAGGAAAACAGCAGCGCGAGCATTTCCGGGCTGTTGAAACCGAGGAAGGCGACGCAGTCGCCGCGGCTGACGCCGGATGCCGCGAGCGCGCCGGCGATGCGTTCGATCATGGCGGCGAGCGCGGCGTAGGAGATGTCCCGCCCGGGAAAGCGGATGGCGAGCTTGTCCGGGCTGCGTCCGGCATTGCGCGATATCCAGTCGGCAACCATGGCGTTCTTCGTTACCTGGCGTCGCCGACTTCGAGCACCACCGCCATCGCCGTGTCGCCCGCCGCGCAGCCCGTGAATAGGCCGAAGCCGCCGCCGCGCAAGGCCAGTTCCTCGATCAACTCGATGACGGAACGGGTACCCATAGGCGCCTGCGGGTGGCCCCAGACCAGCGAGCAGCCGTAATTGTTCATGGCCTTCAGATCGCAGCCGGTCTGTTTGGCGAAGAACAGATCATTGACGGCGAAGGGGTTGTGGGTCTTGATCGCGGTCATTTCGGAAATCTTCCGACCGGCCTGGTCCAGCGCGCGCAGCGCCGCCGGCAGCATGGCTTCGGGCATGTAGGCAAGCGCTGCGCGGGCGAGGCCGAAGCCGTGCAGACGCACGGCAATCTTCGGGTCGGCGGAAAGCTCGCGGGCCCTCTCGCGGGTGGTGACGACGATGGCGGCATTGCCGTCGGCGGGGTGGGTCTGGCCGCCGAAGGTGACGCAGCCGCCGGGCCTCACCGGCCTGAGCTTGGCCAGCCCTTCGGGCGTCGAGTGCGAAACGCCTTCGTCGCCGGCCAGGGAGTTCGCGATCTTCTGGTAATTGGCCGTCGGCACCTCGAAGGGCAGGCTCATGAAGCGCTTGAGGAAGGCCGAGTCGTTGGCCAGCGACATGCGGTATTGTTCTTCCCGCCGCAGCACCAGTTCGTGCTGCTCCGCCGTGGTTATGCCGTGTTTGGCGGCGACGTTTTCCGCCGTCTGCAACATCGCATGATCGCCCAGCGGATCCCGGTTGAAGCTCTCCATCACCCAGTCTTCCGCGGCGCCAGTCCCGCCCGGTCCGCGCGGATTCGGGTAGTAGAGGTGCGGTCCGTTCGAGGTGCGGTCGCAGTTGATCGCCAGCGCGGTGGTCGCCATGCCGCATTCGATCTCCTGGGTCGCCGCCAGCAGGGTCCGGACGCCGGTGGCGCAGGCCTGCATCATGGTTGGACCGCCGGCCTGCGGCGCGCCGGCCATACCCATCAGCCAGGGCAGTCCGTAGAAGGAATGTTTCTGCGGCACCGAGAAGCCGAGCACGCCGTAGTCGAAGGCGGTGGGATCGATCTTGCGCTTCGCCATCTCGAGCTTCGCCACATGCGCGCCGAACTCGATGCTGTGGAGATGCGCCAGGCTTCCCTGCCAGCGGGCGAACGGGGTGCTCCAGTAAGCGCCGTAGGGAATTTCCGCTTTGTAGGTCATGGTTTTCGTCCTAGGAATGTCCGGAGATTTTTGCTGCCGGCCGGCCGAGGCCGGTGGCGGCGATGAAGGCCTGCTTGGCTTCGCTCAGGTGCGCCTGCAGCGCCTGGCCGGGCAAAATCTTGCCGTTGCGGACATTCGCCCGCAAGACCTGATAGGCCTGATCGCTCAGGGCGCGGGGACGTTCGACCGGCTTCAGCGAGGACACCACTTGCACTTCTCCGTATCGGGAACAGGGCTGGCGATACACGTCTGCGGGAGGAGGATAGTGCATGGTGGGGAAAAATATTACTACCCTCCGGCGATCATGGATACTGTATACATTCGCCGCGGCACGGTCAAGCGCAGATAATGGCGACTGTCGCGAGTTGGTGACTTTCCTGGCATCCCGCTGCTCATGCGTATCGAAGATATCCGCCAGCGCCTGCGCGCCCACGGCGCCAAGATCTGCCACGAGCAGCGCCTGCTGCGCGCCTGGACGCAGCGGCTGTCGCTGGACGACGGCCCGCGCCGGGCCGAGGACTTTCTGCCCCTGAGACTCCGCAGCGCGCTGCCGGCCCTCACGAAACAACTGCAGGCGCTGGCGCGCCTCGACTCCGAACATCCCGGCGAGGATGGTTCCGTCCGTCTCCTGGTCGAACTGGCCGATGGCCAGACGGTGGAGAGCGTGCTCCTGCCCCGCGATGGCTTGTGCGTTTCCAGCCAGGTCGGCTGCGCGGTCGGCTGCCTGTTCTGCATGACCGGCCGGGACGGCCTGCTGCGCCAGCTCGGCAGCGCCGAGATCGTCGCCCAGGTGGTGCTGGCCCGAACGAAGCGCGTGGTGCGCAAGGTCGTGTTCATGGGCATGGGCGAGCCGGCCCACAATCTGGACAACGTCCAGGAAGCGATCCAGCTGCTGGGCACGGCAGGGGCGATCGGCCACAAGAACTTGGTCTTCTCGACCGTCGGCGACCGGCGCGTGTTCGAAACGCTGCCCCAGGGATTGGTCAAGCCGGCGCTGGCCCTGTCGCTGCATTCGACCCGCCTGGAACTGCGCGCCAAACTTCTGCCGCGCGCGCCGCGCATAGCACCGGCCGAACTGGTGGCACTGGGCGAAGCTTATGCCCGCGCCACCGGCTACCCGATCCAGTATCAGTGGACCCTGCTCGCAGGCGTCAATGACGGCGTTGAGGAGGTGGACGGCATCGTCAGGCTGCTCTCCGGGAAATACGCGGTGATGAACCTGATCCCCTACAACAGGGTCGCGGGCCTGGCTTACGCGCGGCCTGCGCCGGAACGTGTCGCCGCGATGGCGAGCGAGCTCAATCGCCGCGGCATCCTGACCAAGCTGCGCGATTCCGCCGGCCAGGACATCGACGGCGGCTGCGGCCAGTTGCGAGCGCGCACGATCCTGCCCGCGATGCGTTAGGGCGTGGCCGAAGGACAGGGTGCTTGTGCCAGCGAAGCAGGCGCTAAACTCGCTGCGCTCGGACAACGCGGCCGGACTGCCCCGGTCCGGCGGTTCTCCGCTCGGCGGTGCAGAGGGTAGCCTAAGATTGGCATCATAGGTTGCAACCTTCTCGCACCTTCGACCCCGCCGCAGACGCAAATGAGATGTTGGCAGACGAATTTGAAAATGGCGGAATCCTGGTTGAAGCTGGGGCGGGATGCTGAATTGAGAGGATAAAAAGTGCGCTGGATTTCTGCATTGATGCTTCAACAATGGGCTGACACACTTGCAGCCCGTTCCGCATTTCCCGGCCTGGTTGCTGACCTGATACGCGCCTCAGCGAAAGACATCGCCAACATACGGTTCCCGAGTGGAGACAAGGGCCAAAGTCGAGGCTTTGATGGTGTCCTTGAGGCAAATGGTGTTGCGCCGTACGTCCCCGACGGGGCTTCAATTTGGGAATTTGGAGTTAGCGAGGGGGCTACCGCCAAAGCAAACTCTGACTACGGCAAGCGGACCGAAGAGGTAGCGGAGGCGACGAGAAAGGAGACCGCCTTTGTCTTCGTTACTCCGAGGACATGGGACAACCCTAAGGAAAAGCTAACTGATTGGGTCAAAGCAAAGCGTAAGCTTGGCGAATGGAAGAGCGTCGAGTACCTAGATGGTTCGATGGTCGAGGACTGGCTCGCTCAATGCCCCGCGGTCGCAGCAAGGTACGCAAAGTACGAACTCAAAACACTGCCTGCCGCTGGCATCCGAAGCACAGACGAGTACTGGGATGAGTACTCGACTCGGTTCGGACCAGCACTTGTAGAACAAGTGCTGCTGGCAGGCCGTAAGGCGTTGGGCGAAGGTGGTGACCAAGAGCGTGTGCTAGCTAAGCAGTCACGCGAGTGGGCTGATTCAGTGCCGGGATGGCCACGTGCTGCTGCGATGCTGATGCGCATTTCCGACAACTGGCTGCGTGAGGCCGAGCGAGCTGACCTATCTGCGCAGAAAGAAGCTTTGCGTTGGTAGGCTGCTCCGCGAGTTGGCAGGTAGCTTGGAGCAAATGCCCCTGTTCGAGCCATCGGCGACCGTCGGCAACTGCTGCAGACCCGCCGCTCCATACGCCGAGACACAGGGGCAGCTAAGGGCACCGAAGCGACTTTGATCTCTTCAAGTTCGCCGCCCAAAACCTGCCATTGAGATTCTGATGCCCGATAGCTGCCGTTCGTCAGCGGCAGCGTCGTGCCCAAAGCTGACTTTGTCGAAGTCGGGAGCCTGGATTGGTTTCTCCGACTGTTGTCGGAAGAAATACAAAGGCCGTTTTCAAGACAACGACAGCTGTCACGAGGTTAGCAAAATTGCTTGCCAATCGATCGCAGCCAGGTCGTCCAGCCGAATCAACGCTTCAAAGTTCCGCAGACCCACATGCCCCGGACAAGTCTCGACGGCAACGGCTATGAGTTCCCTTGCACGGGTGAAATCGCCCGCTTCGCGGTTTTGCTCCGCCAGCCTCAATGTGAAGGCTGGCGGATTCAACTCTGAAGTGCAACTGCGTTATGACGCGAGTGTAGCTTCTTCCAGAAAACCTCGTGAGGTGTTTTGAAGCCGAGGCATTTTCTGGGTCGATGGTTGAGATAGTTCATGGCGATAGAGATGTCCTT